>JAAYSF010000004.1 GCA_012523975.1 Veillonellaceae bacterium | reverse complement strand
TTAAGATCCAAAAGTTTATTTACCCGGTATAAGAAAAACACGTATCCTGCGGCAAGTAATAAACAAATTGCCTTAAGACCGATATCAAGGATCTCTGTCATTGCTATCGCCTCCTTGTTTTCTAAATTATAATTTATATGTTTTTGAATTTAATTAGAATATCTTGATATTTTAACCACTTTTCACATAATTTTGCATGCCAAATAGGAAATATTTAACTGTATATTTACACCTTGAATAAATGATAAACTGTACTTGAGGTGAAAAATGTGAGAGCTCTAATGGGAATCTTAGTTGCAGCTGTCATAGTATCAAAAGTTGGCAATCGCGTAGTTTGTTATTTTTAAAATGTTATTACATATTAACTAAGCCCTTAGAGGGCTATTTTTTTTAGCAAAGAAGGTTTTGAAGCGAGTTTCGTAAATATATTAGTGAAATAATTTGCGTTTATAGGAGTGTATTCATGCAGGAAGGAATGCTGGCCGGTATTATCGTATTTTTTGCCTCGATGCTGCAGGCGATGACAGGTTTTGGCTTTGCAATTGTGGCAACGCCTTTATTGTTGATGGTTTACAACTCTCGGGATTGTATCCAAATCAGCATTCTAGTTTCACTTTTTATTGCCGCCTTGTTGGTGCCTAAAATAATTAAGCATTGTGACTATGACATGCTTCGCAGGTTTGCAGCAGGGAGCTTGCTAGGTGTGCCGGCGGGGCTGGTCTTTTTCTCGATGATAAGCATGACACTTCTTAAGACTACAGTAAGTATTGTGATTCTGGGGCTGGCGCTATTTTCATGTCTATGTTTATATCAAAACCGCCATTCTACAGGTTCATCAGTTGAAGACGCCAATAGGCCTCCCCGCAAGTTAACTGAATTGTTGGTAGGATTAGGGGCTGGTGCGCTTACAGCGGGCATCGGAATGCCCGGAGTGCCGTTAGCTGTGTATTTTAGCGTAGCTAATACGGCTAAAGCGGTAGTCAGGAGTACAACGCTGACTTTTTTTATCTTTGTATATATCGCCAGCATTCTGGCTCAACTGGCGACAGTGGGGATTGAGAGTAAGGTTGTGCTAAACTCGCTGCTATTGCTGCCATGCGCAGCAGCCGGAGTTGCCTTGGGGCATCGGCTGTTTTTTTGGATAAATCAGCAGCGGTTTGTGCTACTGACAAACGGAATTCTTATATATACGGCGCTGCACATGTTATTGCGTAATTGAACTGTAAAAACATAGTGCTTTGATAGAAACTGGGCGAAAATTGCTCAGTTTTAATTGTTCTAAAAAGAATCTAAAACTTTTCTCTCATAATTAAGCTATCAAAAGAAACTAGGGAGGCGGCTAAATAATGAAAAAGTTACGGGTTACAGCGGCTGCAATCAGCGCCGGGCTAATTCTGTTACAAAATACACTCTCCTTTGCAGCGCCGATGAGTTTATCTTTGCAGGAAAGCATTAACCTGGCTTTACAAAACAATCCGTCAATTCAAATAGTAGGCAAAGATAAAGAACAGTCAGAGTGGGGTGTTAGTGAGGCTAAGGCCGGCCGAATGCCGACAGTATCGCTGGGCAGCAACTACAATTTCCAAAATGGCGGCCAGAACAGCAATAGCCTGCGCATGAACTGGCAGGTTTATAGTGGGGGCCGAACGGACGCTAAGATTAACCAGGCTGAACTGGGGGTAGTCGGGGCTGATCTCGATCTTGAAAAAACTAAACAGCAGGTCATCCTTGATACAACAACTGATTACTATAACGTTCTAGAGGCTAAGAATATGGTGGAGGTTAATGAACAGACGGTTAACAATCTAACGGCTCATTTGAACATTGTTCAAGCAAAATATGATGCCGGGGTTGTTGCCAAGGTTGACCTCTTACGTTCGGAAGTAGAATTGGCTAACGCCAAGCAGAATCTAATAAAAGCCCAGAACCAATATGAACTAGCAGTAACTGAGCTGCTTAATACCATAAATATTGATGCTGATACAGAACTTAATCTGGATGGAGAACTGGCATATCAGGCCGATCAGAGAACGTTGGCCGACGCAATTGATCAAGCCAAGCAAAACCGGCCGGAAATTGCCAAGGCTAAAATTAGTATCGAAAGCGCTGAACAAGGAATCAAAGCTGCCAAAAGCGGCAAACTCCCGTCAATTTCGATGTCGGCCTCGACCGGATGGAACGACAGCTTGCTGCCCGATAGCAGCAATGACTGGTCAGTTGGATTATCGGCCAGCTGGAATGTGTTTGATGCTGGGGTGACAAAGGCGCAGACTAATCAAGCGAAGGCTTCGCTGGATAAAGTTAAACTTCAGGCGGAACAGACTCAAGACGTTGTTGAGCAGGAAGTCCGGGAAAGTTATCTCGGTATGAAGGAAGCTGAAAAACGCCTGGAGACAACAGAAGTTACAGTCAATAAGGCCAACGAAGATCTCTATATTGCCCAAGAAAGATATAAAGCCGGTGTCGGTACCAATTTAGACTTGATTGACGCGCAGCTTGCCTTAACGCAAGCCAAAACCAATCATATTCAGGCCCTATATGACTACAACGTAAATAAAGCTAAGCTTGATAAAGCGACCGGGGTAAAATAGTGAACGGCGGGAGGTTATTTCAATGAAAAGTTTATTGCTTAAACTAAATAGCAATAAAAAATTGCTGTTTGGGTTAGTTGGCTTGGTAGTGGTTGTTGGTGGCTTTTTCTACTATCAGAGTACTGGCAAAACCTCGTCAGAAGCGCCGCGGCAGGTGATTGCGGCAGAACGTCGCGATATTTCAGCAGTAGTTTCAGCGACCGGTACCATTGAGCCGGTAAATAATGTTGATATAAGCTCTAAGATAACGGCACAGATTAAAGAGGTTAAGGTTAAGGAGAATGAGCAGGTCGCAGCTGGCCAGGTATTGGTTATTTTAGAAGACAGTGGTTTACAGGCTCAAGTTACCCAAGCGAAAGAACGCCTGCAAAACGCGGCTGTAAAAAAAGAACGGACTGTTAGACTGAATAGAATTGGCGGGGCATCTGATGAGGAACTCGATAATGCCCGCATGGACTATAACATCGCTCAGGCAAACTACGATGAAGTGATGTCTAAATTGAATGAGACAGTTATTATTTCACCGATTGATGGCACTGTAATTGGCAAACCGCTCTCAGCGGGTGAGATGGTTGCCCAGGGCGTAAATAATCCTACAGTCATTTTGACAGTGGCCGACATGTCCAAAATGCAGATTAGTGCCAAAGTTGACCAAACTGATATTGGTAAAATTGCACTCGGACAACAAGTGAAATTTACTGTCGATGCATACCCTGGTAAGGAATTTACCGGTAAGGTAACAATTATTTCACGGAAACCGGTTGTTGAACAGAATGTTACTTATTATGAGGTAACAATAGATGTTGACAACGCTGAGAATAAGCTTAATCCCGGCATGGTTGCCCGGGTATCTATTACTATCAGTGAGCGTAAAGGTGCTTTAACAGTGCCGCTTGCGGCAGTACGAACCGATAAGACCGGTAAGTATGTCGTTGTGGAGGGTCAGAACGGCCAGACTAGAAATGTTCCGATTACTACCGGCATCACCGGAGAACAACGGGTCGAAATCACTAGCGGCCTAAATGACGGTGATAAGGTAGTTATAGCCCAAGTAAAGACCCAGACCCCAACAAGTAATCAGAGAGGCGGCGGTATGAGAACGCGCGGAATGTTCTAAACCGACAGTCATGGTTGAAAGGAGGTTATTAAATGACAATCGCATTATCTGACATAAAAAAAATCTATCAAATGGGAGATACGTCGGTTGCTGCTTTGGCCGGCGTCAGTCTTGATATTCGCGCCGGTGAATTTACTGCGATTATGGGTCCTTCCGGTTCGGGCAAATCAACCTTAATGAATATCCTAGGCTGCCTGGACCGCCCGACAAGCGGTTCCTATAAGCTTAATGGTCGTGAAGTGTCGGCGCTTACTGATGACGAATTGGCTATTACCCGCAATAAGCAGATTGGCTTTGTTTTTCAGAATTTTAATTTACTGCCGCGGCTTAGCGCCCTTGACAATGTAGCGCTGCCGCTTGTTTATGCCGGGGTTGATGCAAAGGAACGGAAAATACGGGCAGCCGAGGCATTAACGGCTGTTGGCCTGGCTAAACGGATGGAACATTTACCTAATGAATTGTCTGGCGGTCAGCGCCAAAGAGTAGCCATTGCCAGGGCACTAGTCAATGAGCCGACTATTTTGATGGCTGACGAACCTACCGGTGCGCTTGATACCAAGTCGGGTGATGAGGTTATGGAGATATTCGGTACTCTAAACTCCTATGGCCGGACAATCATTCTGGTTACCCACGAACCTGATATTGCCGCCCATGCAAAAAGAGTTATTCATGTCCGGGACGGACTTATTGTTCGGGATACAGAAGGGGATGATTAAGTGTTCTGGGAAAGTGTAAAAATAGCCTTGAATGCCTTAGTCTCCAACAAACTGCGGTCAATTCTTACCATGCTGGGGATCATTATCGGCGTTGCCGCTGTTATAGCTATGGTTTCAATTGGTATGGGGGTTCGGGACAAGGTCCAGACTTCAATTGCCAGTCTGGGCAGCAACTTGATTATCGTAACGCCGGGAGCAGCGTCTTCGTCTGGAGTACGACAGGCAGCTGGTACCAACACTACCTTGACGCTCAAGGATGCGCAAGCCATTGCTCGGGAAGTTTCCGGCGTCAGTGCTGTAGCGCCCAGTGTTGGTAAACAGTATCAAATTGTGGCCGGGAATATGAACTGGACCTCAAGTGTTCAAGGTACGACGCCTGAATATATGGAGGTCCGCAATCTAAGCGTTCAAAGCGGCGGTTTTATCAGTAATGAAGATGTGGACAGCAGAAACAGAGTAGCCGTAATTGGCGCAACCGTTGCCGCCAATTTATTTACTGATGAGAATCCGATAGGGAGAAGTGTGCGAATTAATAATGCCCCCTTTACGATTATTGGTGTGCTCGAGAGTAAGGGCCAATCGGCCGGAGGGCAGGATCAGGATGATATTATAATAGTTCCGCTCACCACGGCTCAAGAGCGAATGATGGGTATTACCCATGTGCAAACAATCAGCATACAAGCTGCAGATTCCGAGGTCATCAATCAAGTCCAAAATGATATAACCAACTTGCTGCGTTCCCGGCATCGCATTACTGCTGACAAGGAGGATGATTTTACCGTTAGAAATCTTGCCAGCGTAATGGAGACTGCGCAGGAAGCAACAGCCAGTATTACCATGCTGCTAGGCGCTATCGCAGGCATTTCGTTGCTTGTTGGCGGTATTGGCATAATGAATATTATGCTTGTGTCTGTAACCGAGCGAACGCGTGAGATTGGTATCCGTAAAGCATTAGGGGCGCGCTATGCTGATATTTTACTGCAATTTCTCATCGAGGCTGTTGTAATTGGGGTCATCGGCGGCGTTATGGGCATTGCTCTAGGCGTGGGCATTTCATTCGCAATTTCATCCTTCGCCGGCCTAAATACGGTGATTACTGCGATGCCAATTATTGTAGCGTTTGGATTTTCAGTCGGTATCGGCCTATTCTTCGGGCTCTATCCGGCGCGGAAAGCTGCGCTTTTAAACCCGATTGACGCCTTGCGGTATGAATAATCCGGAATAAATAACCTTGTGTAAAGCTGTAAATGCCTATTGCATTTTGGTGGACAACCATCTAAAATAAAAGGACAAGATATTTATATGAATGTAAATATGTAAATTTTGCACTACTAGGAGGGTTATCTAATGAGCTCAAAGCAAATATCTTTTAGAGATACTTTAGCAATAGGCTTAATGTTGTTCTCATTGTTCTTTGGAGCCGGCAACTTGATATTTCCGCCGGCATTAGGTCAAGATGCTGGTACAAATTTATGGCCGGCAATAACCGGCTTTTTGCTGACCGGAGTCGGCTTGCCGTTACTGGGTGTATTGGCAATCGGTTTTTCGGGCAGCAATGATTCTCAGGTATTGGCGAAAAAGGTGCATCCGTTATTTGCAGCCATTCTGACCATCAGCACTTACCTGACAATCGGCCCGTTGTTTGCGATTCCCCGTACAGGTGCAGTTTCTTACGAGGTAGGTATCAGACCGTTTCTTAGCGGTGATGTCGCTACTGGCGGTCTGGGTTTGTTTATCTACACAGCACTCTTTTTTGTGGCAACTTGCTGGTTAGCGCTCAATCCAAGCAAAATCGTTGACAGGGTTGGTAAGATTCTTACTCCGGCTCTGCTGATAGTACTGTTTCTGTTGGTAATAAAAGCCTTCACTAACCCGCTCGGCATGCTGCAGGCGCCGACTGGTGAATATGCTAACAGTGCGCTGTTAAAGGGCTTCCGTGAGGGATATCTTACAATGGATACTCTGGCCTCAATGGTTTTTGGCATTATCGTTATTAACTCAATAAAGGACAAGGGTGTAACCGACCCTAAGCGGATTACTAAAGTTTGCACTGTCGCTGGTCTGATTGCAGTCAGCTGTCTGGCTTTAATATATGTTTCGCTGGCGTATCTTGGCGCTACCGGCGTAGCGGCAATCGGTCAAGCTTCTAACGGCGGCGTGATATTATCTAAAGTAGCCAATGTTTATTACGGTTCGCTTGGCAATGTGGTGTTAGGCCTGTCGATTGTATTTGCCTGCCTTACTACCAGTATCGGTTTAGTTTCTTCTTGTGCAGCCTTCTTCAGTCAGTACTTTCCGCGTTTGTCATATAAGAAGCTAGTCTTTATTTTCTCCTTCTTCAGTTTTGTAGTTTCAAATGTTGGCTTAACCCAGCTAATTTCTTTCTCGGTACCAGTCTTAGTAACCATCTATCCGATGGTAATTGTCCTGATCTTGCTGTCCTTCCTTGAGCCTTTGTTTGGCGGACGTTCGGCGGTATATCGCGGCAGTATGTTCTTTACCGTTATCTTGAGCGTTGTTGACGGTCTGAACGCGGCGGGTATTTCAATAAGCGCCGTTAACTCGCTGCTAAGCAAGTATCTGCCGTTCTTTGATGCTAGCATGGGTTGGGTTGTTCCGGCCATCGTTGGCGCTGTGCTTGGTTATATTATATCGCTAGTCACCACTGGATCGAGCCCGGCAGAAGAGCCTGAATCTGTCTAATGAAGTACAATAAAGAGCCATTACCTATTTAACGGTAATGGCTCTTTTGAA
The DNA here is from genome assembly GCA_012523975.1 of Veillonellaceae bacterium. NCBI lineage: Bacteria > Bacillati > Bacillota > Negativicutes > Veillonellales > Veillonellaceae > Veillonellaceae bacterium. Next base: position 43,470 of record JAAYSF010000004.1, on the reverse strand, counting down.
TTTAATGTATAAATAAATAGTCTAGCGGCTGGCCGAAATACTTCACTGCTCCAAACTCGGGGTAGACAGAAATAAAGTGGACAAAGATGGGTGCGTAATCTAATTCAGCATGGTTATTAAAAAACTTGCTGTCGCCATAACGAATTGCCTCGAGTACCAAGGGAAGCTGTCGGTTTAAATCATCATAACGCTGCTGCACTTCTGTCTTTCGGTCATGGATACTGTCTACGCGGGCGCGAACAATAAGTGAGTAGGTTCCCCCGCTGTCATCCCACGCAGCTGAAACTTCCGCCAGCAGTGGGTTTGAATCTATCGTCAGAAATAAATCATCTTGAGTCTCAGAGCGGGTCAGAGTGTAATGTCTGGGGCAAATTGGCCCGTCGTCAGTGACTCCTTTATAGGTTATCGTAAGCTTCGCCGGATTAAATTTTACCATCTCCCTTCCACTTAACGTATTTTCATAATATGTTGAGTAGTCGGGAGAGGTGCAAGGCTTGAATTTAGATTATACTTAAATCCTCACCGTTTAAGATTTTCTTCATATTTTTCATCGGGCACATTTTACCACACATGGTACAGGTGTCATCGCATTCCGGACGGGAGGATTCCCGATATCTTCTGGCCTTCTCTGGGTCGATTGCTAATTCGATCATCCGCGGGAAATTGACGTCAGCCCGGGCTTGGCTCATTTGATTATCCCATTCCCGTGCTCCCGGGATGCCTTTGGCAATATCGGCGGCATGGGCGGCGATTCGCGCTGCGATTATACCTTCCTTCATATCATCCAAGTCCGGCAGCCGGAGGTGTTCAGCCGGTGTTACATAGCAAAGGAAGTCAGCTCCGCTTGCTGCGGCTATCGCCCCGCCGATTGCACTGGTTATATGATCGTAGCCTGGCGCGACATCGGTAACAATTGGCCCTAAAACATAAAATGGTGCGCCGTGGCAGAGTTTTTTCTCTAAGAGCATGTTTGCGGCTATTTCATTTAATGCCATGTGGCCGGGACCCTCGATCATAACTTGGACATTTCGGGCCCAAGCTCTTTTGGTCAGCTCGCCAAGGGTAATCAGTTCTTCGATTTGGGCGGCATCAGTAGAGTCATTAATCGAGCCGGGACGGCAGGCGTCGCCCAGACTTAAAGTTACATCGTATTTCTCGCAAATATCAAGCAGTCTGTCGAAGTGTTCGTAGAACGGATTCTCCTGATTATTAAGTTCCATCCAGGCAAAAAGCAATGAACCGCCCCGTGAAACAATGTTAGTAAGGCGCTTATTTCGTTTAACCCGTTCGGCAGTTGCACGATTCATGCCGCAGTGAATTGTCATAAAGTCTACGCCGTCTTGAGCATGTTTTTCAACAACCGAGAAGAACTCATCCACGGTAATGTCTTTCAAATCCTTATCAAGCATTCCTACAGCGTCATACATCGGAACAGTTCCAATCATAGCAGGGGAAAAAGCAACCAGCTTGCGCCGGAAATCCTCAGTCTTACCGAAGCAGCTAAGATCCATAATGGCCTCAGCTTTTAGTTCGATTGCCTTTGCAGCCTTTTTCATCTCTAATTCGACATCATTGCAGTCTTTTGAAACACCGAGATTAACATTGATTTTGGTGCGAAGTCCTTGCCCGATGCCTTCAGGGCTAAGGTTGGTGTGATTTATATTTGCCGGTATGGCAACTTTACCTTCAGCGACTAGGTTACGCAAAGTTTCAGGTTCGATTTTTTCCTTTTCGGCTACGACGCGCATTTGATTTGTGATTATGCCCTTCTTTGCAGCATCCATTTGAGTTGTGTACATAGGTCCATCCTCACTTTCGATAACTAGGCAGCAGCAGAAAGTTCCAAAACAAAAAAGCCTACCCGTAAGTAAGCTTAAGTTAAGCGAAGCTTTCCTACGGTGGTTCTAACCACTTCAGGTTCGAGGGTTGGAGTAATCTCCTCTCAGCCATTGGCACCCCTAGCTATCCCAATATTATTATTCTATCCTAATTTTACATCTACTCAAGTAATGTGTAAAGTCAAAAATGGGCAAGTAAAGTTATTCATGGTAAAATACTAACTATATAGCCAATATCAGTCTTATAAAAATATTTCCGAATTGCTGAAAAAGCTTATAAATGAGGTGTAAAGTTGATTGCTTTTCCAAAATCCTCTAAGTTAATTTTGACGGTTTTCGTATTTATTGTCGTACTGGCTGCAGTTTTTCTGACCCCGTTAGAAGTGAGCGCTGAGCCTGATCATGTTACCTTAACTTGGACAGATAATCCGCAGAATACCCAGACTATTACTTGGCGAACCGAGTGCTCACCAACACCGGGATTAGTTCAATATGATGAAGCCATTAATGATAGGGTTTTTCCGCAAGGAGCGCTAGTAGTTACCGCACATGTCCAAGGTTTAGCAACTGATGCGGGAAAAATGAGCATTCACTCGGCTACATTGAAAGGCCTTAAGGCGGGAACTCGCTATGTATATCGCGTCGGCGACGGTCAATACTGGAGTAGGCAATATTATTTTACTACTGCTGCTAATAAGGCTCAATCCTTTAAGTTTCTTGTCTTCGGTGATTCCCAAAGTATCAGCTATTCAAAGTGGCGCAGCACACTTCACAGTGCATATCAGGCCAACCGCGATGCGGCATTTTTTATTAATGTAGGTGATTTAGTTGATGTTGGGCAGAAATATAGTGAATGGAATGCATGGTTAAACGCCAGTCGGGGTGTAATCGATACTATCCCAGTCGTACCGGTCGTAGGTAATCACGAAACTTATACGCCGGAGAGAATTTTTTCAATGCCGACGTTCTTTACGGCTCAGTTGAAAGTACCGGCAAATGGTCCGGAGGGTCTTGAGGGTCAGGTATATTCATTTGAGTACGGGAATATTCACTTTAGCGTGCTTGACAGTCAAATTGGCGAAGAACGGGAATTTGCGCCGGATATGTTAGAAAAGCAAAAGAATTGGCTTGATAATGATTTAAAAGCTTCCGACAAGTTGTGGAAAATTCTACTTATTCACCGGCCTTTATATCATAACCGGCCGCAGGACAGTGATACGGATTTAAGGGAAGCCTTTATCCCGCTAATTGATAAGTATAAAGTCGATATCGTGTTTTCCGGTCATGATCATGTCTATGCCCGTAGTTATCCGCTCCGGGGCGGGGTAATGTTCGGAGATCCAAGTATGGGAACAATTTATATCGCAAGCGGCCGCAGCGGGACTAAAACGTATAAGAGTGCCATCGCGAAAGAGTATAATAAGGTTTTTCATAATCCAGTAGATGAGCCTAATTATATTACGGTTGAGGTCAACGGCAGCACCTTACAGGCTAAGGTATTTAAGCAAAGTGGTGTTCTGATTGATGAATGGGTTATAAGTAAGTAAAATTTCGAAAATATTTTGCTGTCTTGCAAAATATTTTTTATTTTATACTTCTTTTTTGTGGAACATTTTGGTAGTATATATAGTATATACCATTTACAAGTTATCAGTTATATGGGGTGACATAGTGCTGTCAGATGCGCATACAATGTACATGATGTTATGCTTAGGCAATTTCATAATGTTTGTGATGCTTATGGTCTTCGGCAGGGTTACCCAAAGTGACGGTATATTTAAGCGATATTCCTACGGTAAGCTCCTGCAAGGCTTGGGTATTTCCTTAGTCCTAATGCAGGGAGTTATGCCTGAGATTATCTCGGTTATTGCTGGAAACGGGTTTATAATTGTAGGTATCATGCTAGAGACCTTCTGTCTTATATATGTAGGAATACGCCCGCGTTACAGTGCCGCCAGGGGTTGGATAAGAATTTCACTGGCTTTAGTTGCCGGTTTTACCCTGATTTATTTTGCCGGGGCTGATATAGCTGTCAGAAGTGCCGTCATATCCATGATAGCCGCTCTTGTAATGTTGGCTGTTGCCGTTGGCCTGATATTCTACAATAATGAGACCAAACTGCGGCGGATAACCGGTGGTTTCTTTATCGCCTTTTCAATAATGTGCGGCTTAAGTGCTATGGATGCGTTAGCTAATAAAGCGGGTTACCCGATTTTTAACGAAAATCCGGGGGAGACTTTGACTTATCTCATGGCATATGGATATATGTTAGTGAGTACAATGGCCTTTTTGTTAATGAGCCGGGAGGCACTTGAATTAAAACTCCAACAGGCAGCGACACGTGATTTTTTAACTGGCATATATAACCGTGGACATGCTATGCATCTGGCTAAAAAGCTGTTTTCGTTGATGATTCGTCAACGCAAGCCGATTTCAGTACTAATGATTGATTTAGATCATTTTAAAGCTGTCAATGATAAATATGGTCATTTCGTAGGTGATGAAGTATTGGTAAACTTCAGCCAAAAAACTGCTGCGCTGCTGCGTAGCGAGGCTGTTTTCGGGAGGTATGGCGGCGAGGAGTTTATTGTTTTTTGTCCCAATACAAATGATCAAGAGGCTGCAACGGTTGCTAAAAGGATTAAGGGAGGTTTGGTGCCGGAGTTTACGAATAAACAAACGCTGCCGCATTATACTGTCAGTATTGGTGCAGCTACTATCATTCCCGCTGATATAACTGATATGGCAAAATTAATGAGAATGGCTGATGAAGCCTTGTTCCAGGCGAAAAGAACCGGCAGAAACAAAGTAATTCAATATGGATAGATATCGGCGCTGCTATCGGCAGCGCTTGATTTTTTGGATAGATTTGGTTATTGCGCATATTTGTAAAAGCACTTATAATGAGGTTATTTACTTACTGAGGTGATCTTGTGCACAACTCGCAAGCTAGTGACCATTTAAAAGGTGTTGCGGCAGCTGCTTTAGCATATATCCTTTGGGGTATTTTACCGCTTTATTGGAAGTTGCTAGATGTACCCGCCCATGAAATTTTGGCGCATCGGATACTATGGTCATTTATCTTAATGGCGGCTATCGTAGGATTGACAAAGAAGTTTAATTTATTGCGCGATGACTGGCGGATTTTGATGGCTAACCCCAAAAGACGGGCTGGAATGATAGCAGCCTCACTCATAATAAGCATCAACTGGCTGACCTATATTTGGGCAGTTAACGATAACCGAATAGTCGAAACAAGCTTTGGCTATTATATTAATCCCTTAATAAGTGTTTTGTTGGGCATCATATTTCTAAAAGAAAAGCTATCCTTCTGGCAAGCATTATCGTGCATCATTGCCGGCGCCGGTGTGCTCAATATGGGACTTAACTTCGGCTCTGTCCCGTGGGTAGCATTAGTCCTTGCTATTACTTTTGGTCTATATGGCTTATGCAAAAAGGTAGTGAATATTGGCGCAATAACCAGCATCACGATAGAAACGCTCTTGGTTACTCCCATCGCGATTATCTATATCTGTTTCCTAGAGCAGCAGGGACATGGTTCCTTCACTGCCGACTGGACGACTGCCGGACTATTAGCAGGTGCCGGCGTTGTCACAGCAGTACCGCTTATCCTCTTTGCCAGCGGTGCAAGGAGGCTCTCGTTGACCATCCTTGGCTTTACCCAGTATCTATCGCCTACTATTGTGCTCCTAATTGGCGTATTCGCTTATCATGAGCCCTTTACTAAAGTGCATATGGTGTCGTTTGGTTTAATATGGGTAGCGCTGACGATATTTTCACTATCGCGAACTTGTCCCTTTATTGCGGCCGAGACTTATATCAGAAAGCTGCTTAAAAAGGGAGCGATTGCTGCAAAAAATGAAATCTGAATTATTACTAAATAAAAAATATAGTCCGTATCACACAGGTGGTACGGACTATATTTTTTTTGCCAGGATTAATAAATCCTGGTGAAGTTATATATAAGCATGCCTAAGCGGGGCTGTGGTAACTATGAATCTGAGTTTAACCACAGCCCCGGTTAAAGGGCGGGCAGCCTTAAACCGGAGTAAAATCCGCCAGGCAGTCATGTACGCAGCTTAAGTACTAGCAGCTTTCGGAACAATCGTTTCCACAGAAACAGAACAGCAGAATAATAATGATGATAATCCAAATCCAGCCATTATTTCCGTGACCGCAACCACCAAAACCCATATAAATTACCTCCTTCCAGCAGATGATCTTTTGAGTTATTGGATAGTATAGACTATGCTATAAGTGGGAATGTTGCTACTGCATGGTGCTTATTAATGAGTGAGAAATGAAAAAAGTAATTACTATCCTTTCGGTTTATAGGGGAGTTTTGGAGCATAAGAACCGACGAGAATCTCCCGGCAAGTCATAACTTTGGCGCGGACGCAAAGAACTATTGAAACATTAAAACAGCGAGTGCATCTTTTGGGTTTTTTGTATTTCACCGTTTCGTCATAGTCGCAGTCGTCATAATGCTTATGCCAGTAAGCGCGAGTCCGTTTGTCGCAATCATAGTCTACAAACTCTACGTTGACAGTAGCATCAGCGTCCATGCCGCAGCGAGCGCCAGGAATACAAATGCTTGCTGAAAATGGCACGCGTCGCATTTCAACGGCGTGGACGGGCTGAGTGGGAACACAGGCAACATAAAGGGCTTTAATTTCATAGCTGCCACGAACGATTACTTTATCAGTAACAACATGAACTGAATGTATTTTGACCTTCTTAACAAAAACATCAACGATTTGTTCTATCGATGGCTTTCTCCGCGGCACGCACATTCGGTGGTTGCATGATTCCTGTTCCTCCCCGTGACCGATGATCTGATGAACAATCATGGGGGTCGGGCCGGGAGGGTGGCAATTCCCTTTGTATACCCAAGGGCGGGTTTGATCTTGATCCATGTTACTCCCTCCTATGCGGTTTGCTCCATAATATGCCGCAGGTCATAACAAAGGTGCAAATTATTGGTCATGTACTTGCATGTTTAGAAAGATAGAGTTATAATATAAAAGTCATCTATGAAAGTGCAAGATGATATGTAAATTATTGGGGCGTCGCCAAGTTGGTAAGGCACGGGACTCTGACTCCCGCATTCCTAGGTTCGAGTCCTAGCGCCCCAGCCATATATGACTCACTAGCTCAATTGGCAGAGCAACTGACTCTTAATCAGTAGGTTGTAGGTTCGATTCCTACGTGGGTCACCAGAAGAAAAAAGGCTTCCGAGAAATCGGAAGCCTTTTTGTTATATCACAAGGAGTTGCCCGAAATATAAGAGGGAGTATAAGGACTAGGAGTACTCTTGCTCGATTTGTTTTTATTGACTCAGGAAATAATATACGTTTACAATTAAGTAGCAACATGCTTTATAACGCAGTAAATGTGAGGAGTGAATAAATGTGGATATAAGTGATTTACTGAAAGAAGCTATAAAAATCAAACAGTAGCTTGGTTATGAAAGGATGGTAATATTTGAGTGAAGCTATATTAAAATTTAAAGAGGTTTTATATTCGGTTCTCCCGATTACGGTAATAGTATTGATACTAAATTTTACACTAATGACAATTGAAACTCCATTAATTATTAGATTTCTTATTGGGGCAGTGCTGATTATTATTGGATTAACAACTTTTTTAATTGGTGTAGACATTGGAATTACACCGATTGGCAATACCCTGGGTTCGGCAATTGCAAGAACCAATAAATTGTGGATAGTTGCTGTCGCTGGGCTATTTCTCGGTTTTTTCATATCAGTTGCTGAACCGGACCTTCATATTTTGGCCGGGCAGGTAGACGCTGTTACATCGGGCATGATTACAAAGGGGAGCATTGTTGTTATAGTATCAATTGGTATTGCGATAATGCTTGCTATAGGTCTTATTAGGATCGTTTATAATTTCCCGCTATACAAATTACTAGCGATTCTATATATTATAATTTTTTTAATTGCGCTATTAGCATCTCCAGAGTTCTTGGCAATATCTTTTGATGCCTCAGGAGCGACTACCGGGGCGTTGACTGTTCCGTTTATTCTTGCTCTTGCAACGGGCGTTTCTAAGTTAAAAAAGGATAGTAAATCTTCCGAAAAAGATAGCTTTGGATTAGTTGCTATTGCTTCTACAGGACCAATTATTTCGGTTATGCTTATGAGTATAATTTCTAAAACTGATAAAATTACAGGAAGTCTTCCTCAAGAAATAAAATCAACCTCATTATTGGGACCATTTATTAATAAACTTCCAATAATATCAGGTGAAGTGTTTATGGCACTGCTGCCTATTGTAATTATATTTCTGGTGTTTCAGAAGATTACTTTTAAATTGTCGAAAAGAACAGTCCGAAAGATTTTAATCGGTATACTATTCACCTTTGTAGGACTTGTGATGTTTTTAGTAGGTGTCAATGCAGGTTTTATGGAGGTAGGAAGTGCTGTTGGATATAATATAGCTTCGTTAGATAACAAGATGTATGTTATCCTTTTAGGTTTTATACTAGGCTTAGTTACGATCCTTGCTGAACCTGCCGTTAATGTATTAACACATCAGATAGAGGACGTTACTAGCGGTTACGTAAGAAGAAAAGCTGTTTTGATTACCCTCTGTATAGGAGTAGGAGCTGCTGTCGCATTATCCATGATTAGAATCCTTATTCCAGAACTTCAATTATGGCAACTTCTGCTTCCGGGCTACTTTATTTCTATAGCAATGTCTTTTTTTGTGCCGAAGCTATTTGTTGGCGTTGGATTTGACTCAGGAGGGGTCGCGTCGGGACCGATGACGGCTACTTTTATATTAGCGTACGCTCAAGGAGTTGCTGAGGCAATAGAAGGCGCAAACGTTTTAGCTGACGGATTTGGAATGATCGCAATGGTTGCAATGACACCGATAATTGCTATACAAGTCTTAGGTTTTATTTTTAAACTAAAATCTAAAAAAGGAGGTATAGAAAGCAATGCTGGATAAGTCTCAAACGTCAGATATAGAGTTGATTTGTACAATTGTAAACTTTGGTTTGGGCAGCAAGTTAATAAAAGCGGCTAAGCGATGCGGTATTTCCGGTGGAACAGTATCCTTAGGAAAGGGTACTGTTAACAACCGGATTTTGGATTTCTTAGGCCTATCCGATGTAAAAAAAGAGATTGTCTTTATGGTTGCAGCAAAAGAAACAGCATATCAAGCACTTGAAAAACTAAACGATCAGTTTGAATTTAATAAACCCAATCATGGTATAGCATTTACTACTTCTATTTGTTCTGTAATTGGAACGAGGAGCTATAAGTCTGATAGTATTAAAAATGAAAGAGGAGTAGGTAACAACATGTATCATGTTATAACAACAATTGTCGATAAAGGTAAAGCTGAAGACGTGATTGATGCTGCGACCAAAGCAGGTTCAAAAGGCGGCACTATCATTAATGGCAGAGGTTCGGGGATTCATGAAACCAGCAAAGTGTTCTCAATGGAAATTGAACCAGAGAAAGAAATTGTCATTATTCTCTCAGAAGTAGATAGGACTGAGGCAATTGTATCTTCAATAAGAAAAGAATTGAGAATTGAAGAGCCAGGTAATGGTATCATTTATATTCAGGACGTAAATAAAACTTACGGCATATATAAGTAGGTCTGATCTGTTTTTAGATGACGTTTGTGACAAAGCTTGCTAATCAATATCTTTTATCAATCGCCAATCCACAGCTTGTTTATAAGGCCCCGCGAAAGCGGGGCTATTTCATTTGCTTACCAAATTTGACGCTATGACAGTGACAATGTTATAATAATAGCTTATGCTGCTCGAAACGGACCGACTCAAAATTTGTTCTAAGCCACGAATAGCAATCAAGATTTAACTATCTAAAACAGCAAGTTTGGTAATTAATGTCACAGTTTCATTACTAAACGTTTGGTAAAATATAGCATGAGAAACAGCGAGGAAGGTGAGAGATATGTTTACTAAAAAGGATAAATTTGGGGCCATGTGATGGGCGACAATAGTGACAATGGTGACAATGGGGACGTTCCTTTTTGGTGACAATGGGGACGTTCCTTTTTGGTGACAATGGGGACGTTCCTTTTTTGTCACTAGCATAAAAGGGTATTCCTTTATGGCTTTTAATATGGTCCCACTATGGCATAAGCGTATATTAAAAGCTGAATCACAGTACTACGCTAGCCATAATTTAAGTGCAGTACCATTCTACTTGAGTCGCTTCATCTGGATCAAAATCGGGAGGGCTAAATCTTTCGACTTTTTAATTGGCGTACATATAGCCATACGGTAGAGTAACAAACTGTGAAAGCCCATCTATTGCGTAAGCATGCCCCAATAAACTGATATTTACCTACCTCGATCACCTCTGAAGCATCATGTTGCTTTTGTCTCGTAAACAAAGCATAACAGGATTTGATGGGGTCGGGGTGGCTTATTTGGCATGTCATTTTGAGCCCATACGGCTCATTTCTACAATATCATTAAAACCGACTGGCTAACATTGCAACTGAAATTATTCAAGGCATAGAGATGACCATTGTGGCAAGTGTAGCAATTACTGAAATTTGTGAATGTGCGAGCAATCAGTTTTTATCTAGAGTTAGTAGAACTGATTGCTCGGATGGTGGATAGGCAGGTCGGGACAATAGGCTTCGAAAAACACCTAAAAAAACAAGGCAAGCAGGGCCTAAAACAATTTTGAGGTTATTGCCTAACTTATAGGAGGAAGATTATGTTTATAAATAAAAAAAGTCAGGGAGATATTCTCGGGTATGTTACCCATGATATAACGGATAAATTTGGAAGATTATTATTGGCGGAAGGTACACCTTTAACAACGAATCTTATTTTGAAACTTAGGAATAGAAATATTTGTTTCCGTATGGCAGCAGATCCTCTAGGTACTGCACAATCTTCGGAAGAGAATTTAAATGATTCTCCGTTTGAGCTCCCGAAAAAGTTAGATGAAAAATTGGAGAGACTTGATATAGAAAGTGTAGAAAGTGCGTCTAAGTATTTGAACTATGTTTTACGTGAGATGCAAAACGATTTCTCTCTAAGTAATATTATAAAAGCATTTTCACAAGGACAAAGAGCAACATATGCTCATTCCATAAATGTTGCCATAATATCTGTTGCAATAGCAGAGAAAATGCAATTTAGCAATAAAGCATTACAAGAGATTGCTATAGGCGCGTTGCTTCACGATGTAGGAAAGATGCTATTTCCGCCATCTGTATTAGCAGCTACTTCCACAATTAACGACAGTCAGGATATTATTTATCAGCAGCATACTAGAATTGGCGCAGACGTATTAGTTTCGGACAAACTGCCCCCAGGGATATATTTAATAGCTCAACAACACCATGAAAGGTATGTCGGTGGCGGGTATCCTAACGGGATTAAGGAGAACGAAATTCACATTAATTCATGTATTGTTAGTGTAGCAAACGTATTTGACAGATTGACATGTGCTATTTTTCAAAGGAATCCGCTTTCGCCTGATGAAGCTATTGAACGAATATTGCTTGATAAGGGCATTAGCTTTCATCCTAGTGTAGTAGAATTCTTTGAAGAACTTTTTAAAAAAGAAACGGATTTTGGAGAATGTGACGTAAACTATTGTTAATTGACAGAGGGGCGTTACTTTTTTGTCACTGGAAAAAAGGGAATTACTTTATCATCACAACATTTGGTATACTAATGGCAGAGGTGAGATATAATGGGTAGGCAAGCACGGCAAATAAGCAGCACAGGTTTCTATCATGTAGTGTTCCGGGGTATTAATCATCAGCATATTTTCGAAGAAGAAGACGACTATAGGTATTTGCTGCAAGCCTTGCGTCACTTAAAAGCAGAGCTTGCCTTTGAACTCCATGCCTACTGTTTACTGAGTAACCATGTCCACCTCCTATTGCGAGAACAGCAATCGGGGGATATATCGCTAATCATGAAGCGATTGCTGACTAAATATGCCATGTATTTTAACCGAAAATATCAGCGGAGCGGAGCGTTGATAGCCAGCCGGTATAAGAGCGTCCCAGTTGAAATAGACGAGTACTTTATTCCGTTGCAACGATATATTCATCAAAATCCGCTCAAAGCCGGACTGGTAGCAAAGCTGGAAGACTATCCCTTCTGCAGTTATCGGGAATATCTTTTTGGTGGCGAATTAGTCGATACCATGTTTTCGTTAGGCATGTTAGGGCGAGAGGAATGGGTGCGTTTGCATCAGGTAATTACGGACGAGGTTTTTGAAATCTCAGATAAAATCAGTTTAACCAATGAAGAAATACGCCGTAGAATCATGAAGTATACTCAGGGGCGCGAACCTCACGAAATCGGTTCTTGGGTAAAATCTGAACGGGATCAATTGTTGCGGAAACTGAAAGAAGAAGGATTATCTATTCGTCAAATTGAGCGAGTAACGGGGATATCCCGAGGAGTTGTAGCAAAAAGTTGACAAATAAGGAACGTCCCCGGTGTCAATCCCCGGTGTCAACGTCCCCGGTGTCATAAAGTGGGCCAATGGCCCATTATTAAATTATGTAAACTAAATTCATATATTATGTAAATTATTCTAAAATAAATCTAAAATTTGCCACCTATAATTGCATTGTAAGGTTACCAGACCCACCGTAATAGCAAAAGGGGGCAAATTAGAAATGAATAGCTTTGTTAAAAAATTAGTGGTTTTTTCATTAATCGGAGTTATGCAGGTTGGGATAGGGGCATCGATAACTGAGGCATCGTCTAAACATGATAATAAGCACAAAGGCAAACATCATGGAAAACACTATGAACAGCGCTATGATCGACACAGGGATCATGATGATGATCGCGAACGCCGTATAAAAGCAGAAAGAGAACGGCATGCGCGTGAGATGAAACGGCATTCCCATGAAAGTGATTGGCAATATCATGAGCGAATGAAGCGCGAGAAAGAGCATCACGAGGAAGTTATGCGTAGTCTGGGAGCATTAGCAATCCTGGCTCTTGTATTAGATAATAATTAATAGCAATGTTTTGCCGCTTGTCCTACTATGTGAGACTGAGCGGCTTTGTTTTTACTAAGCTGTGGCACTTATCTAGTGTTAGAATGAGATATTTACTCATGTGGTATCCTAAAATAGCTACCATCAATTGATGCGGATAAATTGTTACGCTAGATTCATTATCTATCCGCTTGGCTTTTTAAGTCACTAAAAAAGCAAGCCGGCACCTGTCAGTGCCGCTTGCTTTTTTTTGACGGTTTTTTTTCACAACTGCTTATATTATTACAAGGCCGACTGTAACTGCTACCATTGCAGCCAGCATAGCATAATCGATTGTAGCTAGCGCAACATTGGTGCTAAAACTACGGGTTCGTTTGCTGCCGAAACCGCGCAGTTCAAGGCTTAAAGCCATTGTTTCGGAGCGGCCGACAGCTTTTAAAACAAGTGGTTTAATTATTGCCATATAGGAGGTCAGGCGGGTTATGGGATTACCGCCGGCTGAAAAACCGCGGCAGGCCTGAGCCTCTTGGATTGATTTGCTTTCTGCCAAAAAGTCCGGGATAAACCGCAGTGCGGCTGTCAGCATAAAGGCATATTCATAAGGGACACGGCACTGGGTAACTAAGGCTGCTGACAAATCCTGCATTCTGGTTGTAGTCAGTAAGATTACGAAAATTAGCGTCATGGCCGTCATTTTAAGAGCAGTTAAAGCTGCAAGCGTGATATCACTATTAAATACATACTGCAGGATGCCGAGCATAACTGCAAAAAGGAGTAAACTAGCTACGCCTTTGTAGATGCTAGCGTTGACTCTGGACAGTATGAGAATAAGCAATTGTGCTCCGATTAAGATTGCGAGGGCGGGAATTGATTCGAGCATAATTGCCCATATGGTAACAAAGACGGTGAGAATCAATTTAGTAAGCGGAGCTGTCTTTTGCATGGGTGTTCCTCCCCAGAATATCAATTAATTTATTGCTTAATTCACTGATCGAGGTTGTCGTTGTAATGCCGTAATTGGCTAAAGCTTGTGATATGTTTATAACGGTAGGTTCGGTTAGACCCCACTTTTTAAGCCGGCAGGCATCAGCGAAAAGCTCTGCTATGCTTCCGTCAAACGCTTTAGAGCCGTTATCCATGACAACAACCCGTTTGGCATAGGCCGCTAACAGGTCCATATCATGCGTTATCAATAATATGGCAAGCCCCTGCTGATTTAATTTAGTTAATAGCTTCATCAACTGGTCCCGTTCGCGGCCATCCTGACCGCTGGTAGGCTCATCTAGGATGAGCATTCTAGGCTTCATCGCCAAGGCGGAGGCTATTGCCAGACGCTGCTTTTGCCCGCGCGACAGTGAAGGCGGATAAGCGGACGCCAGCTCGGTTAAATCGGTAGCTGCTAGAGCCTGGCTGACAAGCTCCGCGGTTAGAGTCGGAGCATATCCTAACTGCTCTGGCCCGTAAGAAACTTCGCTAGCTACTGTATCCCGAAAAATCTGGCGGTCAGGATTTTGAAAAACATATCCGATACTCCGCGCCATTTCGGCCGGACCAAACTTTTTAGTAGAACAGCCATCTAAGGTAATTTCACCTGAAGACGGCTTTCTGAGCGCCATAATCAGGCGGGTTAGGGTAGTTTTGCCACTGCCGTTGCGTCCGGCGATTGCTAAAAATTCGCCGGGTTTTATGGTCAGAGAAACATCATTAATTACTGGAGCCTGTTTTTTATAGGCGAAGCAGACATTTTTCAATTCAAGCACTTATACAGGCCTCCTTTTTCAAGGCCTTGCGCAGTTCATCTACGGCGTCCTGTTCATTGCGCCAAGCACTAAACCGGACTCCGGTTTGGTCCTGCAGGGTTAGCTTAAGCTCCCACAGCGGTGGAATAGCTTCGGTATATATTTGATGTTTCCACATATAGGTAAGAACTTGGTCTGGGTCGGCGCTTTGGATACACTGACCATTTTCCATGAGGATAAACTGGTCGGCATATGGTAAAACCCTGGCTGTTTCGTGTTCGACAACGATAATGGTGATGCCGTACTCTTTATTTAGTTCAGCAAGCAATTTATATATTGATTCGGTACCTTCAGGGTCAAGGGCCGAAGTCGGCTCGTCAAGTACTAAGATTTTAGGGTTGGAAGCCAGGACACTGGCAATGACCAAACGTTGTTTTTGGCCGCCGGACAATGCAGAAACTTCCTTTTTTTCAAAGCCGGTAAGGCCGACTTTGGCCAGGGTTTCCGATACACAAGCCGCGATTTCATTCCTGCCAAGGCCGCGGTTTTCTAAACTAAAGGCAACCTCTTCTTCAACAGTCATGGTGACTAGTTGGGTCTCATAATCTTGGAGCACCGTGCCGACTGATTGGGCTAAATCATGCATGGCGGTAGTCTGGGTCGACATGTTATCAACGGTAACACTTCCCGCAAGACTGCCACCAAAATAGTGGGGTACGGCACCGGCGACAGCTAGGCAAAGCGTTGTCTTGCCGGCACCGCTTCGGCCGATTACGGCTGTAAAGGAGCCTTGCTCAACAGTGATACTGATATTATCAAGCGCTTTTTGCGTATGTTTGTAGGCGTAACTGAAATTGTTAAAGGTTATTGCTGCCATTGCTGTCTCCTTTTAGGTTGAAAAGTTTTTGGGCTGGGAAGAAGAGGATTTGGGTAATAGCGCCGTTTAGCGCTGCAACTGTAAAGACAACTGGAATCATGGCGTAAAGATAAACTTCCATGGGGAGTGACAGGACAACTTTTAAAAGCGTTACAAAGGCCATGCCGCTGGCCACTGTGCTTAAAAAGCCGCTCACACCAGGTTTTAAGTTGAAGTTCCCGATTGTCATGCTTACCGAAAGACTGACAATGATAGCGCAGACTAAAGCTCCAATTGGTTCGCTTAAAAGGTTGCCATAAGGAAAAGCTGATTTTGAGGTCGGTATGTTAATGGCCGCTGCTACAAGGCCAATACCGAGAGATTGGCCGAGTGTCGGTCTGGTCAGATTAATAGCAATGCAGTACATAGCAATAGTCCAGTTTGGTGTTACCCCGCCGATGCTGGGGCTGATTAGATGCAGTATAGCGCCGATCGCCAGGAGTAAAGTGGTGATTGTAACCCAACGATAGTTGCCACCTTTATTAGTTTCGAAAGCAGTCATTTCTTGATTTTGGTTTTTGAGTTCCATTACACATCATTCCTCCTTTATTTGAATACCAAAAAACCCCTCATCCCTATCTTAATAGATAGGGACGAGGGGTTAACCCGCGGTGCCACCCTAATTGGCTGTATGTACAGCCCGGCTTACTAAGTACGGGACCATTGGTCCGATACCCGCTTCTTGTTAACGGTAGAAGATTCCGACAGCGCCTACCCCACAAAGTGGATCGGACTGTATCTCCCAGGCCCATTCAACATATCGAGTAGTGCCAACCTCTCACCGCCGTTGGCTCGCTGAAACCCTCTGAGTAATGTTTACTCTTCCTGGTCATCGATGATTCATGTGTTTATTTAACACCAAGTATAACTATAAAGACAGGCGGCTGTCAATAGTTATTTATTTCTAAAGAAGCTGGCGGCGTAATTCTTCACCGGATTTTGGTGAAAGCCATGCGTATGGGATATCAAATACCGTTGCTGCCCCGGCAAAACCATGAGCGGCCAAACGGAAGGTTGCCCGAGCATAAGCCGTTAAGACGCAGGAAGTGAATTCGGGGTTGCTGCCAAGTTTAAGCGCAAATTCATAGATATGGTTAGTGCCTTGACTGGTTTGGCCGATACGGAATACGAAACCACCGTGCGGGATTGCGGAATGGTTCTGCCGAAACTCTTCCGCTGAGAGAAAATGCACATGAGTTTCATAGCCGGCGAAGTAGTTGGGCATTGTTTTGATGGCGGTTTCAATCGTTTTAAGGTCGGCACCCTCCTCGGCAACGACGTAGCAGTCCCGAAGATGTGACTCCTTAGCTGTAACAGTTGGAGACTGACCTGCCCGTACCGCATTAATGATTTCGTCTTTCGGGATCGTGTACTGTTTAGCGTCTTTAACCCCGGGGATACGGCGAATTGCGTCCGAATGGCCTTGGCTGACGCCTTTGCCCCAGAAAGTATAATCGGTGCCTTGCGGCAGAATAGCGCCGGCCAGCAGTCGGTTAAGCGAAAAAAGCCCAGGGTCCCATCCAACTGAGATTGTAGCAGCTTTACCGGCGGCTTTGGCGGCCGAATCGATAGCGGCAAAGTATTCGGGAATTTTAGCATGGGTATCGAAACTGTCGACTGTATTGAACAAAGCTGCGAAGTGCGGCCCTTGCTCTACAAGGTCGGTTGCCGAGCCGCCGCATAGCAGCATAACGTCGATTTTATCTTTATATTGAGCAGCGTCATCAACTGATACTGCGGGAACGCCGCTTAATGTCCTGTCAAGTTTGCGGCGCGAGAATATAGCAACAAGTTCCATGTCGGGCTGGTTGCCGATAGCCAGTTCAGCGCCTTTACCAAGGTTTCCATAGCCTACAATGCCTATGCGGATTTTCTGTTTCATAATTATAACTCCTTTTAATTACTGCTTAAAAAATCTATGAAATCATACATTTAGACATAAAGCTACAATATCCTCCCAGAAATATGTATACATGGTTATCCTTTTTGGTGGTGCTGTGGCCTAGTTTTACCGCGAAAACGCTAAGATATACTTTAACGAGTGCATAGTTTTACAATTTTAAGCCAACTTATATGCATAGAGATTATTCGGACGAGGAGGTGAGCAGGTTGACCAAAGAAGTAAGTGTCTATGATACCCCGATAATGAACTCTACCCCAACATATCAGTCCGATTTTGCGCCTGAGCTGACAGATCCGCAAATAAGCTCGGAGCAGGCGCTTCGGCGTAGTAAAATCGACAGTATAAGCTACAGCTAGGAATAGTTGTTTTAAGTCCTCTTGTACAGCAGTGATACAAGAGGGCTTTTTTTGTGATAAAATAGAAGTTAGACTAAAATGCTTTAAAAACCTTAAGAAAAGGATTGCAAAATATATGAATTTATTATCGATAGAAAACTTAGCGAAGAGTTATGGCGAACGGGTTTTATTTTCCGATGTAGCTTTTGGTATCGACGAGGGCGATAAAATCGGCCTGATTGGCGTTAACGGCACTGGCAAGTCCACCTTTTTAAAAGTTATTGCCGGGCTTGAGGCGGCCGATGCCGGCGAGGTTATCAAAGGCAATAGTGTGAAAGTTGAATATTTAGCTCAAAACCCGGAGTTTGATGCTGGGGCGACAGTTTTGGCGCAGGTATTTCGGGGCAACTCGCCGGTTATGCAAGCGCTGTGTAATTACGAAACTGCTTTGGATCAGCTAGAAAAAAATCCGGGCGATAAAGTTTGGGAACAGAGGCTGATTTCATCTAGCCAGCAAATTGATACATTGGGGGCTTGGCAGCTAGAAAGCGAAGCCAAGAGTATTCTGACAAAACTGGGGATTGCTGATTTTTCAGCTGTGGTTGGGAATTTGTCAGGGGGGCAGCGGAAACGGGTGGCCTTGGCGGCGGCGCTAATCAATCCTGCTGACTTGTTGATATTGGACGAACCTACCAACCATATAGATAATGACACTGTAGCGTGGCTGGAAGAATATCTGGCCAAACGCAAAGGCGCTTTGCTGATGATTACGCATGATCGTTATTTTCTGGACAGAGTATCAACCCGCATAATTGAGTTGGATAAAGGCAAGCTTTATACTTACTCCGGCAATTATAGCAGTTTTCTAGAACTAAAAGCGGAGCGCGAAGAAATGCAAGAGGCTAATGAACGCAAGCGCCAAAATTTGCTGCGTAACGAACTTGCCTGGATCAAACGGGGAGCAAGAGCGCGAAGCACAAAGCAAAAGGCGCGGATTGAGCGGTTTGAGAAATTAAGCGCTGAACAGACGGTTGCAGCAGATGCCAAAATGGAAATTTCAGTAGGCGCTAGCCGGCTTGGTAAAAAAATAATTGAACTTGAGCATGTCAGTCAATCTTTTGACGGGACCGAAATAATTTGTGATTTTAGCTATATTGTTCTTAAACACGACCGGGTGGGGGTTGTTGGGCCTAACGGCAGTGGCAAGTCTACACTGCTTAATACAATTGCCGGCCTGATACCGCCTGACAAAGGCACTGTTGATATCGGTCAGACGGTGAAAATTGGCTATTTTACTCAGGAAAATACTGAGCTTGACGATAATATGAGAGTAATAGATTATATTAAGGAAGAAGCTAATTTTCTGCCCACAGCCGATGGCGGGACAATCAGTGCTTCACAGATGTTGGAAAAGTTTCTGTTCCCGCCGCAGCTTCAGTGGACGCCTATTGCCAAATTATCTGGTGGCGAAAAACGCCGTTTGTATCTGCTAAGGGTGCTGATGGGGGCACCTAACGTACTGTTGTTGGACGAACCCACTAATGACCTAGATGTCCAGACACTTACCGTTCTGGAAGATTATCTCGATGATTTCCCGGGCGCTGTTATAGCAGTTTCCCACGATCGGTATTTTCTTGACCGGCTCGCCGAGAAAATTTTTGCCTTCGAAGGGAACGGCATTATTAAGCAGTATAATGGCGGTTACAGTGATTACTATGACAGTCGCCAGAATCTGGAATCTAGTGCGGCGAAAACTAAGAAAACCGAGGAGAAAAAACCAAGTGCGGCCAATAATAGCAAAGACCGGCCCCGTAAGATGACCTATAAAGAGCAGCGAGAGTTCGAACAAATCGATGATGTTATCGCCGGAGTTGAACAAGAATTAAGTCAGTTGGCAGCGGAAATTAATAATGCCGGAAGCAATTTTGAACTGCTGCAGCAGCTTACAGCAACTCACCAGCAGCTTGAGAAAAAGTTGGACGAGCTTTTAGAGCGCTGGACTTATCTAAATGAGCTGGCTGAAGAACTAAGCCGCTGAGAAGTAACTCAGTGATAAGGAGGGTGACCAATGACCCTGTTAGAAAAGGGTTTATTGTTAGGTGTGCTTGTTATCGCGGTATTTTTCATATTCGGCTGCAGCCGCAGCGGTAACACCGGCAATATCAGCATTGATGTATCGGTTGATGAGGCGTTTAAATTGTGGAAGCTAAAGGAAGCCTTAATTATTGATATCCGCACGCCCGAAGAATACCAAGCCGGACATATTCCCGGCGTTCCGCTTATTCCGCTAGATCAGCTCGAAAAGAGAGCGGGGGAAGTACCAAAAGACCAGAAGGTGCTTCTTATCTGCCGCAGTGGCAACCGAAGCAGTCAAGGAACAAAGCTGCTGCGGAGCAAGGGTTTTGACAATGTGTACAATGTAACGGGCGGAATGCTGGCTTGGCGCGGCCCCGTCGAAAGATAAAGCGCCTTGAGAGAGCAGGGATTGCAATGATTCAGCAAGCTGAAAAGCTGTTAAAAAAGGTTTACGGTTATGACCGATTCCGGCCGGGGCAGGAGAGTGTTATCGCCAGTTTGCTGGCGGGGCGTGATACTATCGCCATAATGCCGACCGGCGCCGGAAAATCGCTGTGTTTTCAAGTTCCGGCGATGCTATTGCCTGGGGTTACGCTTGTTGTATCGCCCCTTATTTCACTAATGAAAGATCAGGTAGACGCTTTGAATAATCAAGGTCTGCCAGCTACCTATATTAATAGTTCACTGTCAAGCGCTGAACTGCGTCAACGGCTAAGCTATATTGCGGCTGGACGCTATAAGCTTATATACATAGCGCCGGAGCGTTTAACAACAGATATCTTTCAGAGTGTCTTGCGGCAGCTTGATATCAGTATGTTGGCTATCGACGAGGCTCATTGCATTTCGCAATGGGGCCATGATTTCAGGCCCAGCTATCAAGCGGTGGGGCCGTTTATTGCCAATCTTAAAACCCGTCCTATCGTAGGGGCTTTTACAGCAACGGCGACGCCTGAAGTTAAAAATGATGTTGTTAATTTATTAGGCCTAAAGCGGCCTGATGTTCATGTAACGGGATTTGACCGCCCCAATTTGTTCTTTCAAGTGCTGCGGGGCGAGAACAAACAGAAATTTGTTATGAATTATTTAAAAGCAAATGCCGCTGATTCGGGTATAATCTATGCGGCAACCCGTAAAGAAGTTGACAGCCTGTATGAACTGCTGAGCCGGAAAGGCTATGCGGCAGGCCGGTATCACGCCGGTCTCAGCGATTCCGAACGGGCAGCCCAGCAAGAGTCTTTTATCTATGATGATATTCGTGTAATGGTAGCAACTAACGCTTTTGGGATGGGAATTGACAAGTCAAATGTACGGTATGTCCTACACTACAATATGCCCAAGAATATGGAGGCCTACTACCAAGAAGCCGGCCGCGGCGGGCGAGATGGAGAACCAGCTGAGTGTATCCTGCTCTTTAGTTCGCAGGATACTTTGCTGCAAAAGTTTTTAATTGATAAATCGGTTGAGCATCCGCTCCGCAAACAGCATGAATTGCACAAGCTGCAAGAGATGGTTGATTACTGTCATACTCCCGAGTGTCTGCGCACCTATATTCTGCGCTATTTCGGCGAGTCAGATGCTATGAACGACTGCGGCCATTGCGGTAATTGCAATGACGATAGTGAAATGATGGATATAACGATAGACGCGCAGAAGGTATTTTCCTGCATCTACCGCATGAAAGAGCGGTTTGGTTTAACAATGGTGGCCGATGTCCTAAAGGGCGCCAATAATAAAAAGGTTCGCCAGTTTGGCTTTGGGGATTTAAGTACTTATGGATTAATGGCAGAGCGCCCGCTTGTTGATATCAAGACACTTATCCAGCAACTGGCTGCCACCGGCTATCTTCAGCTTACCGACAGCAACTACCCGGTAGTCAGGCTTACGCCGGCGGCTTTAGCTGTTTTGCGTAATCAGGCAAAGGTTTATCAAAAGGTATTTAAAGAGCGCCAGGCTAAGCCTGATGATTCGCTGTTCGAGCTGCTGCGCCAACTGCGAAAAGAACTTGCGCTTCGCGACCAAGTTCCGCCATATGTTGTTTTTGCCGACAGTACGCTCAAGGAAATGAGTCAGTATTGCCCGGTCACTGAGGAGGCACTTCGCAAAATCAAGGGAGTAGGCGAGGTCAAGCTTGAACGGTATGGTCGTGAATTTCTAGCAGTAATTAAGGAATATACTGTTAAGAGTTAAGGCTTATATTTTTGCGGATTTTTATCAACCTATATTTAAAGGGGGGATGATAATGACGCAAAAATACCGTTCAATGGCAGAGCTTGACGCCTCATTGCCGGATAAGCATGAGGTTGCTAAAGAGCTTGGCATTCCTCTTGACCAAGGGCATAACGAAGATCTTACAACCAGCCAAGTCGGGAAAATCGGCGGCAGGATCGGGGGCGCCAAAGTAAAAAAACTCATTGAATTGGCTGAGGAAAACCTGGTAAGTGAAGAGACCGGCAAGATTGATTAGAAAACATAAAAAGTAGACAGGATTTAACCGAGATGAGCCTAGTTTTTTAGTCTGCCTGTAATGACAGTAGGGATTGGCAATATTGCCACCTGGTCATTGATTAAGGAGATTAAGAGCGGGCAGTCTCGGTTTTTTTGTCGTCTTTGAATAACTTTATAATGACTATTTAGTAAATTTCGACAAAATTCTGCGAGGAGATACTGTATTATTAATTTGTTAATAAACTAAAGGAATGAGATAAAGTATGCGAATGAAGTCAAAGCTATCTTCCGGATTTGGCTTAATCGTAACAGTAATGGGCCTTGCCATAGGTTTGGTAGCAATCATGCTGACCCGCCAGATAGATGCTGTCGGTGATACAGTTGATAAGCGGTATCATAATGTCGATCTGGCAAATATTATAAGGAACCAAACAAGCCGTATTGCTATTGCCAGCCGCGATATAATTCTTGAGAATGACACCTTAGCAACAGAGGAAGGGTTTGACGCCATTAATTTAGCCCGCACGGAAAAAAATGAGGCAATGCTGGCCTTAGAGGCTATTGAGCATGGCTCTGATACTGAACATTATATTCAAGACATAAAAAGATTTCAGCAAGAATACCTGCAAGTCGAAAGCCGTGTAAGAAGTTTAATCAGGCAAGGAGATTATGAGGAAGCAGCAATTTTGCTAAGAGAAGGCGAGCGTATTCGAGATCAGTTAAGAATCGAGGTTGATCAACTAGTCCTTGCAGAAAAGCAAGGGCTTGAAGATGCACTATATGAGCTTGATGAGACTTACCGCTTCTCCATGAAGCTGCTGTTGTTAGCTCTTAGCGTTATCATTGCTACTGGCCTAGTATTAACGTTCTTAATGACCAAGAGTATAACAAATAGTGTTGAAAGTATGACTAAGGTTATCGCAAATGCTAATTTCGGCACTGGCGGAAAATTGCCGCGGGTTGAACATATTACTAATGATGAAATTGGCGATATCGCCCGATCCTATAATAAACTGGCAGACGCTCTTGAAGAGCAGGTAAGGCATGAAAAAGAAATGCGAACTGTTCTGGAAAATCAGACATGGATTAAAGCTGAGCTAGCCGAAATAGCTATGCACAATCAAGGTGTAAGCAGTTATGAAGAACTCGGCACTCAAGTAATAACGCGGCTAGCCAAGGCGGCCAATGCTCATTACGGTGCCTTGTACCTAATTGCGAGAGGCAGTAAAATAAGCAAACTGGTAAGATTGGCGGCCTATGCCGGTCAAAATCAGGGGGAAAGCCGTCAGGAGATGATGCTTGGCGAAGGCATTGCTGGGCAATGCGCGTTAGAGCAGCAAGCTATTTTGCTCACAGACATTCCGGAGAATTATATAAAAATATCATCCGGCCTCGGTGAGGCTCCCCCACGAAATCTAATAGCCATACCCGTTATTTTAAGCGGCCAAACCCTGGCTGTAATTGAGCTGGCATCATTTACTCCTTTCACCCAATTGCAGCGCGAATTCTTGGAACAGGCAGCTGATAATATAGCTGTTGCATTGAGCCGTATTGAAGCTAAACAGCACATTGATATGCTGCTGCAGGAAGCACAGGCACTGAACGAGGAGCTGCGAGCGCAATCGGAAGAACTACAGATGCGGCAAGAGGAACTGCATAGTATTAATGAACAGCTCGAATTGCAATGTCGGACTTCAGAGGAAAAGGCCAAAGAACTAGAAATTGTTAAGACTCAATTGGAAGAAAAGGCCCAGCAGGTTGAGATAAGCTCTAAGTATAAATCTGAGTTTCTGGCTAATATGTCGCATGAACTGCGTACTCCGCTTAACAGTATGCTTATTTTGGCGCAAATTCTGGCCGACAATAGTACGGGCAATCTTAATGATAAGCAGGTTGAGTATGCCAAAACGATTTTTTCCTCGGGCAGCGACTTGTTAGACCTCATTAATGACATTCTGGATATTTCCAAAATCGAATCAGGCAAGATAATTCTGACCAAGGCCGAAGTTGCTGTTTGCAGTTTTATTGAAGATTTGCGCAAAAAGTTTATGCCTATAGCCCAACATAAAAACTTGTTTTTTAATCTCCAGATCGAAGAAGATTTTCCGCCAGCTATTTATACCGATGAAATCCGGCTGGAACAAATTATTGTCAATCTTCTATCAAATGCCTTTAAGTTTACTGAACAGGGTGGTGTATTTCTAAAGCTTAGCACCCAGACAAAACCGAGCGGCGAAGTTGTTCTGAAATTTTCTGTTACCGACACCGGAATCGGAATAGCCCCCCATCAACAAAAGGTTATTTTTGAAGAGTTTAAGCAAGCTGACAGCACAAATACCCGGAAGTATGGCGGGACAGGCCTTGGTTTAGCCATCAGCCGCAAGCTGGCCGAACTTTTGGAAGGCCATATAGAACTTGAAAGCAGTGTGGGACAAGGCAGCAAGTTTACGCTATATCTGCCACAAGGCAAGGTAGACATTGAACAAGCCGCAGACACTATTCGGCTGTTGGCAGAGACGGCAGCAGCCGTTGATCTGAAAGCGGCTGTCCCGGCTGCTGACAGTGGGGCAATAGAAAGGGCCGAGCAGCCGTTCGAGGAACCGGCTAAACTGACGAATCGAAAAATTTTGCTTGTTGATGACGACATACGCAATATTTATGCCTTAACTACTGCGCTTGAAGATTTAAATATGGAGGTTATTTTTGCCGAGAACGGCCGGGAAGCAATCGAAAGATTGACAGCTGATGATTGTATTGATCTTGTTCTTATGGATATTATGATGCCGGAAATGGATGGTTATGAAGCTATCCGCACAATCCGTAGCAATTCAAAGTATCAGCATCTGCCAATAATAGCGCTTACTGCTAATGCTATGAAGACTGACCGGGAAAAGTGCCTTGAAGCGGGTGCCTCGGATTATATAAGCAAGCCGGTTAATTTAGAACAGCTCTATTCTTTGATTAAACTATGGCTAGCTAATGGCGGATAGAATGGGTGATTAGGCAGTAAGGAAGGAGTGATAGCCAGCAATGCACAGCGCAACCAGAAATTTAAAACACCCGCCAAGCTATACCGGAAAAAACAACAGTTTAAGTGAAATATCGGATGATAATGTTACTATGCCGGAACAATTAAAGATTCTGATAGTAGATGATCGGCCTCAGAATCTAATCGCGTTGACGGCTGTCTTGGCTTCAGCCAATTATACGCTGGTTACGGCTTCGTCGGGGGAAGAGGCGCTAAGGTATCTATTAAGAGAGGATTTTGCAGTTATCCTTCTTGATGTGCAGATGCCTGATCTTGATGGGTTTGAAACAGCCCGGCTTATAAAGGCCAGACAAAAAAGCAAGCATATTCCGATTGTCTTTATAACAGCTGCCAGTCAAGCTTCTGAACATGTTCAGAAGGGATTTGAAGTTGGAGCAGTAGATTACATATTTAAACCCTTTTCTCCGGACACCCTGCGTTTAAAGGTGGAAGCCCTGGTAAAAATGTCAGTCAACCATCAGTATGTAAGACACTTGGTAGAGGCCCGTACCGCCCAGTTGAAGTCAATAAACCAAAAGCTGCGTGATGAAATAGCAGAACTGCAAAAGCTAGCTGAATCATTTCATGCACTATTTGATGTCAGTCCCTGCCTAATGGCAATTCGTTCGCTGGACGATGGACGCTTTATAGAAGTTAATCAAAGCTGGCTTAATTATACCGGCTTTGAATATCAGGAAGTTATCGGACAGACTGATGATGTTATTAATATTACTTTTAGTTATGAGAATGAGCGAGTATATCCGGAATTTGCGACGCTGAGCAGGCGGTGCAGTAATATCCGGGTTAACTACACAACTAAGACCGGTGAAAAACGTGATGGGATCCTCTCTACCGAACTGGCTGAACTTGATCGTCGGCGCTATTTATTATTAGTTATAACTGATATAAGTCAGCAGATAAAGTTGGAACGTGAAGTAACCAGGCTCGAACGCTTCCATCTGATTGGCGAAATGGCGGCCGGCATTGCTCATGAAATCCGTAATCCCATGACTTCAATTCGTGGTTTTTTGCAGTTGTCCAAGGAAAAAGGCCGGCTATCACCGGAACACATCGATCTTATGCTTGATGAGCTTGACAGGGCTAACAGAATAATAACTGAATTCCTTACCTTAGCTAAAGACAAGCGGGTCGAGCGCCGGAGTGTGTGTATCAACGAAATAATAGATGCATTGTATCCGCTGATTCAAGCCGAAGCCTTTATGAAAAGCAAAACAATTAAATTAGCGTTGAGCGAATGTCCGCTACTTGAGTTAGATGACAAAGAAATCCGTCAGCTTATCTTGAATTTAGCGGTGAACGGACTAGAGGCAATGGACAAGGGTGGGGTACTCGAAATCTCAACAATAGCGGAAGATGGTTATGTTATTCTGGCGGTTAAAGATAGTGGTTATGGTATTGATGAGGAGCTGCTCGATAAAATTTGCGTTCCGTTTTTTACAACTAAAGACTGTGGCACGGGTCTGGGATTACCCATCTGTTATAGTATCGCCGCCCGTCATGATGCCATAATGGATATCGATACAAGCGGCAATGGTACAACATTTAGCGTCAGGTTTCCCTGCGAATCGAAGCTGGACAAGCTTTACGAAGGAAAACGGACGTAAGAAGCGAGGGGCATGGCTAATTTGAAGCCATGCCCTTTTTAAGTGGTGAATAGCTAGCTGACAGCAATTTACTTCTTTTACAGTGAAATGGCAAATGTGATAAACTGAGGGTGATTTTTGCTTTTTAAGGAGTGCTAACATAATGAATGCAGCAAACATGTATTTAGGTGCGTTGGTAGCAATGTGTGTAGGAGCAGTGCTAGCAGTGATATTAAGGAAAAATGACAGCTTGGTAAACTATGTTGCACATGGTATGGCACTTGGAGGAAGTATAATGGCCGTACTATGTGCAATTTTTGTTTTCACCCAAGGTGGTATCAGCTTGCCATTGTTTGAGTGGGGACAGGTTGGCGTAGTAACGGCTCGGCTTGATTTCTTAGCAGCATTCTTTCTGCTTATTGTTGGCGTAATAGGCAGTCTGGCCAGTGTCTATGCTATCGGCTATTGCCGCGAGTTTTACAGACACCGCCTATGGTTAATGGCTACATGTTTCAACGGCTTTTTACTGGCCATGATTTTAGTGTTCACTGTCAGCCACGTCGCCGCCTTCCTGGTCGCTTGGGAAGTCATGACAATTTTTTCCTTCGGCTTGGTCATTCATAAATGGGAGAAGGTGGCCGTACGCCGGGCGGCCTATATTTATATGGTTATGACCCATGTCGGAACAGCCTTCATTGTTGCGGCTTTTCTTATTTTAGCAACTTCTGCCGGTAGTCTTGCTTTTGAGGATTTGCGGCACGCTAATTTGGCAGGTCCAACTGCTAGTATCGTTTTTCTGCTGGCCCTCATTGGTTTTGGAACCAAAGCCGGCATGATTCCTGTTCATGTATGGCTGCCGCTGGCTCATCCCGCAGCCCCTAGTCATGTTTCAGCCTTGATGTCAGGTGTTATGATTAAGTCAGCTGTGTACGGTCTTAGCCGGTTTTTGCTTGAGTTCTTGGGAACAGGGCCAGCTTGGTGGGGCGGACTAATTATGGTGTTGGCTATTATATCCTGTGTTCTGGGGGTTCTCTACGCCTTGATGGAAAATGACATAAAAAAACTCTTGGCTTATTCCAGTGTTGAAAACGTCGGCATCATTTTTTTAGGCATCGGGGCCGGCCTTGTTTTTATGGCTAAAGGTATGCCGCTGCCGGCTGGACTGGCGTGGGCGGCAGCTTGGTTTCATACTCTCAATCACGCCGTATTTAAGTCGCTATTATTTTTGGGTGCCGGGGCAATTGTACAGAAAAACCATACTAACGATATGGAGAAATTGGGCGGTTTAATAAAGAAAATGCCTCGGACGGCGCTTGCTTTTATTATAGGCTCGCTTGCAATATCGGCATTTCCTCCAATCAACGGTTTTGTCAGTGAATGGTTGACCTTTCAAACACTGTTCCAGCTTTCGCACGGTATTGCCGGCATCGGCGGCAAAGTAACCGGAGCAGTGTTTATTGCTTTACTGGGGTTGACCGGTGCGTTGGCGGCAGCTTGTTTTGTCAAGGCGTTCGGAATAACGTTTTTGGCCAAGCCGCGCAGCGAGCAGGCTGAAAATGCAGGTGAAGTTTCACCGCTAATGATTGTTCCAATGCTGATGCTTTCTGCATTATGCGTTGCAATCGGACTTTGGCCCCAGGTGGTATTAAATATGCTGAATGCGACGTTATCGCAATACTGGGGTACAGCAACAGCCGTTATTTTTGATTATCAGCAGCTCGGCCTTGTTTTGAATACCGGGATGACTGACAGTGTGATGGGAATTTCTACAGTTACAGGAATGGTTCTGGCGGGATTAATTGCAGCGGTTCTGTTAGCTAAATTAGGCGCAAAACCCCGCGAGCAGGTAGTTGAGACCTGGACCTGCGGTATTACCCCGACAGCCAGAATGGAATACACTGCTACCGGTTTTTCTAAGCCCGTCCGGACTGCTTTCAGTGCAATATTGCGACCGCAACGGCACAAGGTAATAAGCACCAATGCTAACTCATATTACGGCCGCAGCCTAGAATACCGCTTAAACATTAATTATGTGTTGCATGATAAGCTGTATTATCCAGTAAATAACGGGATACTCAGAGCAGCAAAGTTTTTAAGACGATTGCAGAGCGGCCACCTGCAATTATATATCGGCTATGTGCTGGCTGTTACCGTAGTAGCACTAATTTGGAGCTCGAGGTAGATAGTGATGATAAATACATTAATAAGCGCTTTTATTCTTTTGGCGATTGCTCCGTTGATTGAAGGGATTATAAAGACAGCAAAGGCTCGTCTTCAAAATAGGCGCGGTCCATCTATTTTGCAGCCGTATTATGACTTAGCCAAGTTCTTTTCTAAGGATAGCGTTGTTTCGCCGACGGTATCAGTGATGTTTCGACTGGCGCCGTATATTTATTTTGCAACTGCTTTTGCAGCAGCCGGTGTAGTGACTTTTGGCGGACCAGTTTCCCGGTTGGCTGATATGCTGATACTTGTTTATCTATTAGGATTAGGGCGGTTCTTCCTCGCTTTAGCATCACTGGATGCCGGGAGTGCCTTTGGCGGTATGGGCGGCTCGCGCGAGATGTTTGTTGCCATACTTGTAGAACCGGCTCTGCTGCTGGCTCTTGTCAGTGTTGCTTTTAAGGCTGACTCAATGGTATTGAGCGGTATGGCAGCAACAGCCAGTACTCTGCCGTTTTCAATGCCATATATTTTATCGGCTATTGCTTTTTTTATAGTATTGGTAGCTGAGACTGGGCGGATTCCGGTTGATAACCCTGATACTCATCTTGAACTTACTATGATTCATGAGGGAATGATACTGGAATACTCAGGACGCAGCCTTGGTCTCATTCATTTGGCCTCAATGGTCAAGCAAACGCTTACCCTAATGCTGTTTGTAGCCTTTTTTGTTCCTTGGCAGCTGCCTGGTTTAACGGCTATCGGGCTGGACTGGGTTTGGGTCCTTGTTAAGCTGGTGCTGGCCGCTGTTTTGTTGGCTATTATTGAGACAAGCACCAACAAAATGCGACTGTTTAAGCTGCCCGGTTTTTTAGCAGTATCCTGTTTATTATCACTGTTGGCGCTTGTGGCGCAATAGAGGAGGAAGCCAATGAACTTGCTGATAATTCTCCTAATGCTCACCGCCTTCTTCTTAACGCGAGTTACTAACCTTCGTACGGCGGTCGGTATTTTTCTGGTTCAGTCAGCCATGATTGCCCTGGCCTCAATCGTGATCGGAATCGAGACAGGCGAGATTCACTATTATATCGCCGGGCTGTTAACAGTTGTTATAAAAACAGCCATCATTCCCTATATGCTGTTTGCAATAGTCAAACGTCTAAGCAAGGAGCGGGAAACAAACTCCGTGTTAAGTCCGAACGTTTCCTCGCTGGCCGCAGCAGGCGCTACCGTTTTAGCATACGGTTTTATCGATCAGGCATTGCCGGGAGTTATCAGCCGGGATGCTTTGGCAGCGGCTGTTTCGTTGGTGCTCATTGGTCTGCAAATCATTATTATCAGACGACAGGCAGTTTTGCAAATCGTAGGGCTTAATACTATGGAAAATGGCCTGTATCTGCTTAGTCTGTCAGTTACTAATGGCCTGCCGCTAATTATTGAATTGGGGATAGTCTTTGATATGCTGGTAGCCGTTGCTGTATTGGGCATCCTGACTTACCGGATTAAAATCTCGTATTCTTCGACGGATACAACTTTATTGCGCAAGCTGAAAGGATGATATTATGTCCTCAGTGTTATATGGGGTGTTATTGGTGCCGCTCATTACTGCTGGTGCAGTGTTAATGCCGGCATCAAGCCGCGGCGTCAAAGTAGTTAATATTATTGGCAGTGCTGTTAGCAGTTTGCTGCTCGGGTTTATCATATATCTGATAAACACCTCGGGTTATCTGAGGTTGGGAGCTTTATACGCTGATCATTTAAGCAGCTTGTTCCTAACAGTCATTGCCGTGCTTAGTTTTACGGCGTCATTATTTTCGGCCTCGTATATGGAAAAAGAGCTTATTACCGAGAAACAAGATTTAAAAGCTCTAAAACGTTACTATTTCCTGTTTAATATTTTCTGCTTAACTATGATTAGTGTCTTGATCGTTGAAAACTTAGGTCTGATGTGGGTGGCTGTTGAGGCGACGACGCTGGCCTCAGCACTATTGGTTGCTTTTTATTTTAACCGGGCAGCTATCGAAGCGGCCTGGAAGTATGTAATGGTATGCACTGTTGGCATTTGTCTGGCGCTGCTTGGTACTATATTGCTCTACTATGCTCAGCTCAGCGCCGGCCTCGGCGGCGACGCGCTAAGCTGGCTGGTGCTTAAAGAGAATGGAGCGCTTTTGGATGAGCGGATGATAAAACTGGCCTTTGTCTTTATTATTATCGGTTATGGCACTAAGGTAGGTTTGGCTCCTATGCATACATGGCTGCCTGATGCCCACAGCCAAGCTCCGTCGCCGGTCAGCGGGCTCTTGTCAGGAGCGCTGCTCAGCTGCGCAATATATGTCATCATGCGGAATATTGCCATTGTCAAAGCGTCAGCAGGATTTGAATTTGTGCAGCAGTTATTAATGGCGCTGGGGCTATTCTCCATCTTGATTGCTATTCCGTTCTTACTTGTCCAGCATGACGTCAAACGGCTGTTGGCCTATTCAAGTGTTGAGCATATGGGGATAATAACCTTCGCCTTAGGAATTGGCACACCGCTGTCGGTCTACGGGGCGCTGCTGCATATTTTTAACCATGCAATAGCAAAATCAGCTTTGTTTTATATGGCCGGCGTTTTAACGCGGGAGTACCGGACTAAACAAATTCTGCGCATTAAAGGTTTGGTTAAAGCCAAGCCGGCACTGGGCGCCATATTGTTGGTACTAGTGCTTATCATAACCGGTTCGCCGCCGTTTGGGGTGTTTTTCAGCAAGTTTATCATAACTTGGGCGGCGTTTGCCGCCGGGTTTAAGCTAGCGGGCGGAGTATTCCTGATCTTGGTGGCGGCTGTGTTTGCCGGGATGCTTTACTATTGCTGCCAGATGCTGTTTGGTCAGCCTGCGGGTTCAGTCCAGCAGGTGAGCATAGGCAAACCGGCCATGGCCGCAATGGTATTATCTGTCGCGATAGTCGCTGTAACAGGCTTATATGTTCCTGACTTTTTTAATAATGCGCTGCGGTTGGCGGCGGCCATTGTAATTGGAGGTTAGTATGATCAGCTATATCGAAATAGAGAGTGCTAAACTGCGGGGGATGGCCGAGAATTTGTTAAAGACCGGACAAAGCAGATTGACAGCCATGTTTGCTAATGATGAGCGGACTTTAAACGGAGGCATGGCCATATACTGCATTTTTGCTGATAAAAGTTCGGGGAAGCATTTATGCCTAAAGACATTACTCAACGCCGAACCGTTTGAATTTCCTTCGCTGGTGCCCGTAACTCCAGCCGCGGCTTGGTTCGAACGGGAGATACACGATCTGTTCGGTCTGATACCGATCGGTCACCCTGATTTGAGGCCGCTGGTGCTGCACGAAAACTGGCCAGCAGAGCTATATCCACTGCGTAAGGACTTTGACCAAAGTCTTGTTGTGGACGAAGCGCACAAGGAATATGCCATTCCTGAAGTAAAGGGTGAAGGTGTATTTGAAGTTCCTGTTGGTCCCATTCATGCCGGGATTATTGAACCGGGGCATTTTCGGTTTAGTCAGGCGGGGGAAAATATTATCAACCTCGAGGCCAAGTTATTCTACACTCACCGGGGTATCGAGAAAGCTGTCGAAGGACTGCCCATTGAGACTGCCTTTTATCAGGCAGAGCGTATTTGCGGTGTCTGTACGGTTTCGCACGCTCTAGCCTTTGCTCAAGCGGTGGAGAGCATCGCCAAGGTGACTATTCCCGAGCGGGCTGAGCATATACGCGTTCTGATGGCTGAATTGGAACGGTTATATAACCATATCGGCGATATCGGTAATTTATGCGCTGGCGTAGGATTTGCGGTGGGTATAAGTCATGGCAGCCGGATAAAAGAAATGCTTGTGCGGCTGAACGAAATCCTTACAGGCAACAGATTCTTACGCGGTATGGTAACATTGGGCGGGGTAAATATGGATATTACCGATGATATGGCCGCCAAAATCCAAAGCACCCTGCGGTTAGTAGAGGCTGACTTCAAAGAATTAGTCAGTATCTTAAAACAAAGTGGTGCGTTTCTGGACCGGATTAACACTACTGGAATTTTACCGCGGCAGGCAGCCGTTGACCTGGCCGTTGTCGGCGTAGCCGCCCGCGCTTCGGGAGTGGATGCCGATGTGCGGCGGGATTTTCCCTATAGTCTATATAGCGAACTTGATTTTAAAGTGCCGATCCAGGCTAGCGGCGATGTTGCCGCCCGGTTATGGGTACGGGTCGATGAAGTTACGCAGACGATTAGTATTATCCGTCAAGTATTAAGCAGCAGGCCGCCAAAAGGCGGCCCCCTAACAACAGTCATCCCTGAACTGCCGCCGCATAAGACTGCGCTTGGTTGGAGCGAGTCGGCGCGGGGTAGTAATATTCACTGGTTAATGACTGGAAAGGATAATACCGTTTACCGCCTGTTTGTGCGGTCGGCATCATACGCAAATTGGCCGTCTTTGACGGTTGCTGTACCGGGCAATATCATTCCAGATTTCCCCTTGATAAATAAAAGTTTTGAACTTTGCTATGCGTGCACAGACCGATAGGGAGGAAATATTATGCTTGAAACATTGCGTAAGATAGTGCAGACAGGAATTGTTACCGAGAAGTGGGATAAAGGTAATACTCCGGCCAGGTTTAGAGGCGGGGTAACTGTCAAGGCCGAAAGTTGCCGGAAGTGCGGCATATGCGCCAAAGTTTGTCCGGCCGGTGCTATTGACGAAGCGGATGGATTACCGTTCGTTGATTCTGATAAGTGTATTTTTTGCGGGCGCTGTCAGCAGTTTTGCGAGACCGGTGCAATCTATCATACAGCCGACTATAAATTAGCTCATAAAGCTGAGGTTGAGCAATTGGGCACTGCCTTGAGCAAAAAAATAACCCGAATTCTCGGGCGGTCGCTGGCCATTCGCCATGTCGATGTTGGATCTTGCAATGCCTGTGATTGGGAGATGGTTGCGCTAGGCAATCCATTGTACGATTTATCGCAATACGGGATTAATTTCGTGGCTTCGCCTCGCCATGCCGACCTGCTGATGGTCACCGGCATGGTAACGCGCAATCTTACTAAGGCTCTGTTGGAAACCTATAAAGCTACCCCTAATCCCAAACTGGTAGTAGCTGTCGGCAGCTGCGCAGCTGGCGGCCAGACGTTCGGTAAAAGCTATGCCATCCGCGGTGGTGCAGATGCCCTGGTACCCGTTGATGTCTATATACCGGGCTGTCCGCCAAGGCCGCAGGCCCTTATTCATGGACTGCTATTGGCTGTTGACAGACTGTAATTAACAAAGCCGCTCTTGGCTCAAGAGCGGCTTTGTTAATTTTAAAATCAGGATGTCATTTTACGGCAATGGTATAGTTGTTTAGGATGGTCCCATTTTGGTCAATAAAGGCAATATGGATTCGGTTAGTATTCTGCAGAACCGCACGGTCGACGGCGATATAATCGCTATACTTGGTTGGCGGCAGGTCGGCGGCGTTGTTAGGACTCTTAGTATGAACATTGACAGTGATGACATTGCCGGTTTGGGTAATTTTTTCAATGCCGATGCCATAGCCGCGGGGTGCAATACTCCCAAGATGGGCAAACACAACAAATCTAGTATTATAATGTACATTAGCTATTTGCTTGCGAATATCTTCAGGAATGGTTGCTTTAGCCAGCTCTGGATTTTCCAGAACAATGCCGAACGTCATATCCTTGGGATACACTGTTTCATTCCATTTCCAGTTTTCATAGATGTTTGTCCGGTAGAGGATATTTTGGGCTGGTGAGATAGTCCCTGCTGTTTTATAAAGGAAAGAAGATGCTGGAATATAGGTGGCCGGGTGATTCATATCGCCGATGCCACGAATGGTAGTTATATCCCAGCCTGCTCCTTTTTTAACTAAGTCAACCTTGAATGTTTGACCGTTCGAGCGGACTTGGACGATTGCTTTGGAACCGACCAGTGATAATAGGGTAAAGCGGTCATGGCGGGCATCAAAGCCAAACACCGCTGCATTATCTTTTACGACATCAACTGGATCGCGCATATTATTAACTTGTTGGTCAACCTTATTCATGCTGACAACTCGCCAAGTGTTGTCTTTGTTTTTTACTAGCTTTATACGATAAGTACTGCCGTTGTCCTGACGGAGCAGTACCGAGGCATCATAATTACTGCTCCATTGCAGTGACAAATTCTGGCGGCTGATATCATAGCCATGGGTTTTGGCATACTGGCGGGCCGCATACAGCGGGGAGTGAGCGCTTGAACGTCCTTCAGTAGTTTTATCGACTGTTTGAGGCGCGGCGCTCTGTACTTCCTGAGTTTTGGCTTGAGCTGCCGGTAGTCCGGGAAGCATGGCTGAGGAAATCACCGCGGCACCCGCCATTGCGGCAACAACGCGTTTATAGTTTTTCCTAAAAGGCTTGCGGTGATTATTATATTTCATCCCCATCTCTCCCTTGTTGCAGTTTTTGTTAGTATTTCCGATAAAGTAATTACAATTCCAAGTATTATTTGGCTGTTTGAGTGGATAAAAGAATGGAATAGGTTTCAAGAAATATGGTAAGATAAGGAGAGAATTTTTATATTTGGGAGGGGCGTTTGAGTGGAAGGAAAACATGTTCAGGAATCAGCCGTAGTAATGTCAATGGTTATGCTGCCGCACCAAGCCAATGTCGCGGGTAATGTTCATGGTGGCGAAATTATGAAGCTTATGGATAACGCTGCTTATGTTGTTGCTCATCGTCATGCCAGAGCTAATGTTGTAACAGCGCGAGTGGATGAACTGACTTTTCATCACCCGATTATGGTGGGCAATCTTGTTATTTGCCACGCCTATTTGACTTTTGTAGGCAATTCTTCGATGGAAGTTGCCGTAGTTGTGGAAGTTGAAGACTTGTATAAAGAATCTTCAAGAATTTGTGCACTGACAGCCTATTTCACAATGGTTGCCCTTAATGCCGGCGGCCATCCCATGCGGGTACCTCCATTGCATTTAGATAATGAGGAAGAGCACATCGAGTTTGAAGAAGGTCAAAAACGTTATGAGGCCAATAAAAACCGCGAGAAAAAATGCTTTGTGCCCAGGTATTACCGGATATAGAATGGCTTTTGGCAAGTGTATTGCCTTACATATAAAATAAGGAGGCATTATGATGGATTTTAAGTTTGCGCATAATAATTTAAATGTACTGGATTTAGAAAAAAGTATGGCTTTTTATAAAGAAGCCCTCAATCTTGTAGAAACGCGCCGGGTTGAAAAACCGGGCTTTACCTTAGTCTATCTAGGTGACGGCACAACGCCGCATAAGCTTGAACTTACCTGGCTAAAGGACCGGAAAGAACCATATAACCTTGGCGAAAACGAGATTCACTTAGCCTTTACTACCAGCGATTTTGACAAAGCCTATGAATACCATAAAAAAATGGGCTGTATCTGTTACGAAAATAAAGAGATGGGCATCTACTTCATTTCTGACCCAGACGGGTATTGGCTGGAGATTGTGCCCGAAAAACGGTAGAATAAAAGACTTGGCGGCTGCCAAGTCTTTTGCATATATATTATAAAAATACTCCTAAGCAAGGCCCACTTTATCGCTTGTTTAATGAAAAGGAAACAGATAATGCCACATAGGATTTAATCGGCTGCCTAGTTGCCCGGTCAATCGCCGGTGAAAACTGCCCTGCTTGCACTGCGTTTAGAGCAGCTTCATCAAGTTCCGGATATCCCGAGGACGCGATAACAGAGCAGTCACCTACTGACCCGTCTTTCAAGATAAGCGCCTTGACCTTAACAGTACCCGATGCACCATTTCTGCGGGCAATTTCAGGATACACCGGCTGTATCCGTTTGAGTAATTTAGGCGGAGTAATTCCCATACTGCCAGCCTGCGGAGCACTTGATTTGGTTGGAGCTGCTGCTGAAGTTGGCGCCTCGGTCATATTGGCATTGCCAGAAGTACTGGGAAATTCTTGCTGTGACTGAATAACAGCCGAAGAAGCAGAAGTGAGACTTTCAGCTGCTGATAACGGGTTCGTTTCAGCCGGTTCAAATTCAGAGGGCTCAATATTGTCAGGTGAAAAGAGTCCGTTGCTTTGCTGAGCAGTTTCATCCATCGGTATTGATAAGTCAACAATAATTTCAGTAAGCGGCTGTTGCTGTTGTGCAGCAAATTGCGACCAGACGCCTGTTATTCCAAAGACACTTATATTTAGAACTAACGAGAAAATCATCGCTTTATGCCACAAAGTTAGCTTCATGGTTACTGTCTCCCGGCAGCTGACGTACCAAAACTGACTTTGCCGGCCCCGGCTTCCTGCAATTTATCAAGAACTTGAATAACAGTACCATGGCGGGCATTCTTATCAGCATTTACGGTAATTTTTATTTGCTTAATATCAGGATACTGTCTAAGGCGATTTACTAAGTTATCCAGACCTATCTTTTCCTCGTTTATATAAATTTCATCGTTTTCTGATATGGTTATGACAGTATTCTCAACCTTTTGCACTGCTGCATGCTGGGCTTGCGGCAGCTGGACATGGAGATTTCGTTGTTCAGACATATATAGCGTGCTCATCATATAAAAGACCAATAAGAAAAAAATTATATCGATCATCGGTATGATCATAATTTGGGGCTGCGGTTTTTGCCGGTAAGCTGATAGTTTCATCGATTTATCAACTCCAGAACTTCAAGAAAGTTATTGGTTATAATCTCAAGGCTGGTAATAATATCTTCCAGACGTTCAGAAAAGTAGCTGTGAAATAATGCGGCGATAATAGCTACGCATAATCCGGCGGCTGTTGCAATAAGGGCTTCACCGACACCGCCCGTTATTATGCTAGGTTGGCCTGAAGACAAGG
Source organism: Veillonellaceae bacterium (assembly GCA_012523975.1). Classification (NCBI taxonomy): domain Bacteria; kingdom Bacillati; phylum Bacillota; class Negativicutes; order Veillonellales; family Veillonellaceae; species Veillonellaceae bacterium. The sequence goes on along the minus strand of JAAYSF010000004.1, from coordinate 5,557 downwards.
ACAGAACATTAAAGGTTTTGATCATTCCCAGTACCGTTCCCAGCAGTCCCAGCAAGGGGGCTAAGGTAATAATGGTAGATAAATATGACAGGCGCAAGCGGAGCTTGGAGATTTGCGCTGCCGCTTCACCCTCCATAGCATCACGGATACCTTCGCTGCGTTGCTTGGAAATACAGCTTGCTGCCTTATACAAAATAGGAGCTGCTGCGTTTGTGCTGGCCTCACATAGTGCTAATGCCTGCTGAGGTTGATTATTTACCAAATACTGTTTAACTTGCTGCCACAGCAGCATAATATCTTTGCTGGCCCGCCGGTAAACAACGAGCCGCTCAACGCCAATCGCTAAGGTGATGACCGAGGCGATAAAGATGGGGTACATCATAGCCCCGCCTTTACTAAATAAAAAAACACTTTGCTCAAAACTCATATTACCTACTCCTTGCAGTATTACTTATTTTTCTTTGTAGTTCAGCTGCTATCATTGTTCCGCAGGGCTGATTGGATTCAGCCTTCATCATTTGGATAAAGTGGCATACATCGCTTGCGTCCAACAGGCCCCAACAGTATTCCTGCCAAATCGATTGGCTGGCTGCCAGTAATATTTTGCTGTTTTTCGATGCTGCTATTTGTTCCGGGGTTAGGGATGTAAACAGATCCGACCGGCATAGGCGTTGGGGCAATGCACCTTGGCTAGCTGAAGAAATATCACATTCTAAAGCCAATGACTGCTTAACGGCCGTTTTAACAGCAGTACAAAAGAGCTCGCCTAACTTTGATTGTGTTCCCGTATCCCGGCAAATTAACGGCGAGTCCTGATTGCAGACAAGGATGACGCCGTCAGTACCGGTGCCGGTAGCCGGCTTTTGGGTTAAAGGGCTGGCAATAGCCAACTCCTGCAAGGCAGCAGTTTTAGCTTCGGTAATGCTGAGAAGGGCTTTGGCCATTGAACCATATGGCATTTTAATATTTGTAAAAGCCAGAATGTTGATTGTGCCGCCAATTGGCTGATAGTTGCCGTTGTTTTCAAAATAACAGCCCGCATCACCGGCCCGCGCGGCATTTTTATCTACTCCAGCTGTGGCCACAACCTCGACAATCAGGTCATTGAAGGTTGAAATGCTATAAGCGCGGCAATTCATCCGGGCGCTTGTCAATAGGCCGGTGGAGCGCTCACCGTTTAAGCCGCGCTCCTTGGCCATGATTTCCAGGTAATTTTCCATACTGCCGCCAGGCAGGTCATGTTCACTGTTTACAAACATACTTAAGCGATGATTGAATACGGCATCGGCCATTAGATAACCGCCGTTGTACAAGGAAGTGCTTAAAACCAAACGGGGAGACGGGAAGGTACAGATAATAAACTGGTCATCAACCTTTAACGCCCCGCCGCTCTTGAGAAACTGGTTTTCCATGGCAGACCTCTTTCTTTACAATGACTGCTTAACACCCAGCAGAATAGTCCGGCCGTTTGCCGGGTAATCGTATACGCTTTGATAGTTCTTATCAAACAAGTTGTTAATCGTTAAGAATAAAGAAGTATCCTTATCAATCGAATAATTTGTATTGGTGTTTACGATAAACCGGCCGTCGACTTTCGCGCCGGACGAACCGCTTTTAGCTTGATATATGCCGTTAACAGTTTGTGATAGTTTGCCGTCATGGATGTTGATGCCAATGTTAAAGCTATGGCGGGGATCGCCAAGGTCTTTATTGTTTTGGTCATGACTGTCGAGATAGGTATAGCCGATTTCGGTAGTTGTAATAGCATTCAGCTTGCTTGTCAGGCTGACGTTTACACCGGTTGCCCGATAGTTATCAATATTGTTCGGTCTATACTTGCCGCTGCCAATATACTCCCAGTCAATCGCATTATTAAGATTGCGCTTAAATAGTGACAAGATAGCTTCGTGATTAGGTGTTAATTTTGTTTTTACTCCAACCTCAGCCGTCCAGCCGGTCTCCGGTTTTAGATCAGGATTACCGGTATTGCCCCAGCCGTCATCACCGTATAAATCGTCAAATTTAGGAGCTTTGAAGACTTTGCCCCAATTAGCAAAATAGCTGGTGGTAGGACTTGCTTGATATAGATAAGCAGCTTTGGGCAGCCAGTGTGCGCCATAAATACTGTTATCATCCCGCCGCAGTCCCACTGTTAACGTTGCCGCAGGATTTAGGCTGTACTTGTCTTGGATAAACAGTGCTTTGGTAATGCCTTTGCGCAAAATGTTGCCTTCGGCAGTGCTTGTTACTTCATCCTTGCGCCATTCGCCGCCCCAGGTAATCAGGTTGTCTTGGTCGAGGCTGGTACTATCCTGATACTCAAGCGCTTTCACAGTATTGTGATGTCGGAAGTAGCCATAGTTCTCGCCGGAATACACTTGATCGTTATTATAATAGCGGAAAGTACGAGTGCCGTCTTGATGCTGTTTGGTATAGCCAGCACTCCAATTGCGCCGCAGAATGTCCTGAAAATCGGTTAGAGACGGGTATGTTAGGGAGCCGGGAATTCCGGCATGACTGTCATAATAGTCATATGTAAAAGTGAGGTTTTCTTGTGCAGTTAAGTCATGGTCAATCCTAAACGAGGCATTTTTCCCTTTGTAATTGCTATTGGCACGTTGCCCGTCATTTGAGTCCTGTATACCGGAAAAATACCAACGCGTATTTTTTTCTTGGCCGCCGGTTGTCAAAGCATAGTATCGGGCACCGTCATTGCCGCCGGCTATGCTTGTCGTCGTTTTGGTCGAGGTATCACCTTTTTTGGTAATGATATTGATTACTCCGCCGACTGCGTCGGCGCCATATAGGACAGACGCACCGCCGTGAACAACCTCGATGCGGTCAATGTTATCACCAAGTATGAAAGTATTTAAGTCTACACCACCGCTGCCGGTCCCGATACCTTGCGGCAGATTCATCCGTTTACCGTCGATTAGCACGACAACCCGGTCAGTTCCTAACATATAGGGAATGGCTTTTTGACCGGTACCGCCATAATTGCGAATGGTGACCCCGGTGACACCCTGTAAGGCATCAGCCAGTGTATGGGCGCCTTTGTTCTGTAAATCGGCGCCGCTTATTACCGTGGTGTTGGCCGGAGTAGTACCTACCGTTTGGACGATACGGTCGGCCGTAACGGTTATTTGATCAAGTTGAAAAATTGAGTCTTCACTGGCCCAGGCTTGGGTTGTACACAATAAAGTACCGGCTGCCAAGGCTGCGGCAATTTTTTTGGTTAAGTTTCTGTTTCTCAAAATTTACCCCCCTATATTTAAACCTTTTTTATCAAAATAGGTTTGGTCTTACATATGTGGCTGCTGCCTCATGATATAAGGCGAAATCCATATCGTAGAGCTGGTTTAATGTTTCAGCAGTTATGACTTCCGCCGGTCGGCCATATGACAACAACCGGCCGTTTTTTAATAATAAAAGATGAGTGCTGAATTGAATTGCCAAATTAATATCGTGAATAACGGCGATAACCGCGATGTCTTTTTGCAGAGCCAATTTTTTTATGAGGTGGAGAATGCTGTACTGGTTGCAGATGTCAAGATGAGCGGTAGGTTCGTCAAGTAATAATAGTTTAGGTTGTTGGGCCAGGGCGCGGGCAATAATGACTTTTTGCCGTTCACCTTGACTTAACTCACTGCACCGGCATGCTTGTTTTTTCCAAATATCCACATCTTTCATTGAAGTCCGGACAACAAAATGGTCTTGGTCTGTTAAGCCGGCGAAGCGTGAGACATGAGGAAACCGCCCCATCAAGACCATCTGGTAGGCTGTGTAATCCGGTGCGGCAACATCCGAGCTTACGACAGCGATTTGTTTAGCCAGCTCGCGGCGGCTGTAATCTGCCACCGTTTGGCCGTTGAGCAAAATTGATCCGTTAAGCGGCGGCAATAATCCGGCAATTGTTTTTAACAGGGTGGATTTGCCGGTGCCGTTTGGGGCGGCTACGCTGACAAATTCTCCTGCCTTGACGGTTAGGTTGATATTTCGCAGTACCGTATTGGAACTATAGCCCACATCTAGGGCTTGTATTTGCAGAATGTCCATCAATGTGACCCCCTTCGCAAGGTACACAGCACATACAAGAAAAATGGGCTGCCAAACAGCGCGGTGACTACTCCGACCGGAATGCCTGACATTAATGGGAGGAGGCGGGTTAAGCCATCGGCTAAAAGAAGAAAGGCTGCGCCGAAAATTGCGCTAAGCGGGAGGAGGAGCAAATGCTCCGGTCCGGCCAATTTGCGGACGAGATGCGGTACTATCAGACCGATAAAGCCGATAATACCGCTCACCGAGACACAGGCCCCTGTCACTAAGGTGGTTGATATAAGCAAAGTGAACTTTACTTTTTTGACATCAACCCCGAGAAACTGGGCATCTTCATCGCCAAGGGCCATTACATCTAAATCACGCGCATAAATCATAGCAATTATCAGGCCGCAGACGACAATTGCGAGTACCGGTTTGAGGCTTGAACTATAATTTGAAAGACTGCCCATCAGCCAGAACATAATTGTCTGCATTTGCTGAGAGTTTAAAGCCATCAGGCAGCTTAACATGGCATTCAGCATGGCGCCGCAGGCAATCCCAGCCAGCAGCAGCTGCTGATCAGATTGAATATGCATGCCTTTCAGACCTAAAAGGTATACCAGCGACAGACTGAGCATAGCACCGCTGAAGGCAAAAACAATCGTCATATTAGGTGAGTGGGTAATAATAGCTACTGCTGCCCCCAGGGCCGCACCGGATGAAACACCCAAAACAAAGGGGTCGGCCAATGGATTTTTAAACATAGTCTGAAAGCAGGCCCCCGATACTGCCAAGCCGCTGCCGACAATCATTGCCAGAGCGATGCGCTGCCAGCGGATATTCCAGACAATTGTTTGTTGGGTAGAGGAAATATCAATATTATCCAGACCTAACAGTTGTTTAGCCATAACATGAGCTACTGTGTTAAAGGGAACATTGGCAGTGCCGATGGTGAGCATTCCAAGGGCGATAACTGCCAGAAAAAGTGCAGAGATACTGACAAGGATTAATTTTTTGTGTGTTAGTTGTCTCATTTATTCTCCCAATCTTTCATTGCTGCAGGATGAAGAATTTTTGCCAGCTCTACCAAGCCGATAAAACTGCGGGGCCCCGGCCTGGCCAGTAAATCGTCGGCAATCTGGTAAACCTCGCCGTTTTTAACGGCCATAATATCTGACAGCTCAGGTCTTATTATCAAAGAGCGAGTATCATTTCGATAGTGACTAAGGACGACATAAATTTCGGGATTATAAAAATATAGTGTTTCTATGTCACAGGACAGGTAATCAACGTTTTTGCCGGCTGCCACATTAATGCCGCCGGCGCGAATGATAATATCGTTGATAAAGGAGTCCCTGCCAACCGTTAAAAGCGGTTTATCCCATACTTCCAAAAACATGCGTTTGGGAGGTGCCTGAGTAATGAGGCGCTGTACTTCGTTAAGCTGGCGGGCCAAAGAAGTATGTAAAGCGGCACCGCGTTCTTCTTCACCAATAGCCTTGCTGATAATATCAATGGC
>JAAYSF010000003.1 GCA_012523975.1 Veillonellaceae bacterium | reverse complement strand
GCAATCCGCACAGCTTACTAAAATCCCGAAACTCGCCTGCGGCTCAGACAGTCGGGATTTTTTAACGTAAGCTATACGGTTTCCCGTCCTTCGGAACGGCTTTTTCCAGAAAGGGCCGAAAGATACGCGAGTAAAGGGAACGATTAAATACCGGAGTTTTTAAGCGTTACTACGGTCGTACCCCTAACGGACCATTACGGAGGCGGCCGATCCCGCAGGGATGGAAGCAGACCTTGCTTGCGACAAGAATGTCCGACTGTCTGAACGAAGTGAGTTTCGGACTTTCCGTAAGTAAGGTCTGTTTCCAAGGACGCTGGAGGATAGGTCCTTGATTTTTTGGGGACTTTTTTATCAAGAAAAAAGTCCCGGCTGCTCAAAGCAGCCGCTTCTCTCGCTCGCATTGAAACTTTAATTTTGTCATGCAAGGACCGAAGGTACGTGGTAATTTCAGCTTTTAGCCTTTAAAATTTTCACTTTTTTAGATTGTCCTTTTGGCGGAAGAAGTCATACACTGCTTGAGCCGCCGGAGTTGTCATCCCGGGCGTGGCGGCCATTTCTTCAACCGAGGCTGCTTTTATTTTGGCCAGACTGCCGAAAGCATCCCACAAGGCTTTGCGCCGTTTCGGACCAATACCTGGAATATGGTCAAGTACCGATACCAAATTCCGCTTGGATCGCAATTTTCGGTGATAGGTTATGGCAAAGCGATGGGCTTCGTCGCGGATGCGCTGCACTAAATACAGCGCCTGCGAATGGCGCGGCAGAATAAGCGGGTCGCTTTCGCCCTCACGAAAGATGTGCTCAAATTCCTCGGCCAAGCCGACAACTGGAACATCTGTCAAACCAACGCCGCGGATAACCTCGAGCGCCGAGCTTAGCTGACCTTTACCGCCGTCGATAATAATAAGGTCGGGGAGCGGCTCAGCCAAATCGCGGTACCGCCGTGCAACAACCTCACGCATTGATCGGAAATCATCCGGTTTTCCTTCAACGGTGCGCAATTTGTAGCGACGATATTCGTCTTTATTAGGAGCGCCGCCCTCAAATACGACCATTGATGCCACTGTCTCCGATCCCTGAATATGCGAAATATCAAAACACTCTATGCGTTCTGGCGGCTTTACAAGCCCCAGGTAGCGACCTAATTCGGCCGCAGCACCTTCGGTTTGTTCATTGCGGGCCTTAATCTTGGCGGCTTGTTCTTCCAGAACAATCACGGCATTGCCGACTGCCATGTTTACAATATCCTTTTTTGTGCCGCGTTTAGGCGTTTCAACGGTTACTTTGCCGCCTTTCTGCTCGCTCAACCAACTGGCTAAAAACTCCTGATCCGGTATTTCAAGCGGCAGCAGCACTTCGCGCGGAATGAAAGTTGCCTGACTATAATACTGTTTGACAAAAGCGGCTACAATATCATTATCGGTTTCATCTTCGCTGCCGACCATCAGAAAATGATCACGGCCTACCATTTTACCGCTGCGAATGAAAAATACCTGCACACAAGTGCCGAGCGCTGAGCGGGCTAAACCTAAAGCGTCTTGGTCACCTGAGCCAGTGACAATATTCTGTTTCTCGACGACCTTTTCGACAGCCGCTAATTGATCACGTATTTTTGCAGCAAGTTCAAATTCCAGATTTTCCGCTGCCTCAGCCATCTGCCGCCGCAAATTGCGCATCACATCATCGCTGCGTCCCTCTAAAAACAAGCATACCGACTTAATCATACCGCTATACAAATTGCAATCGACATTGCCGGTACAAGGCGCCAAGCACCGCTTGATATGGTATTCCAAACAAGGACGTTTAGCATCAAGATTGCGGCAGTTACGCAAGGGAAATAACTTTTTCAAAAGCCGCAGAGTTTCATGGACAGCCCCAGCACTGGTATATGGGCCAAAATAGCGCGCTCCGTCCTTTTGCACCTTGCGAGTAGCATACACCCGCGGATAAGTTTCGTTGGTTACCTTAATGTACGGATAAGTTTTGTCATCGCGCAAACTTATATTGTACTTGGGGCGATGTTTTTTTATTAAGTTACATTCAAGAATTAGGGCTTCCATTTCAGTTTTAGTTATGATATATTCTAAATTGGCGACCTTTACCACCATGGCTTTTACCTTGGGACTATGATTTCGGCTTGACTGGAAATATGAGCGAACCCTGTTTTTTAGATTAACAGCTTTTCCTACATATATTATCCGTCCACCGCTGTCCTTCATTAGATAAACACCTGGCCGATCAGGTAACAGCGCCAATTTCTCTTCAACTTCGCTGGTCATATTTTTAACCTCCCTTTAAGGCGACGAAATTCAAATAGTGCCAATTTTACGATTATTTGGGCAAATTTTGGTATTTTAAGTTCTTTGTATACATTTTTCAAAAGCATTGTACAATTTTCACTATTATACTATAATTATCTTTAATAGCCTAGCTAGCACCATTTTTCACATACTCTTAGGTTGATTTAAGATGCAATAGGAGGTCTATCGAAATGTTTAATAGACTATTAATCGCTAACCGCGGCGAAATTGCCGTTCGTATTATTCGCGCCTGCCGGGAACTTGGAATCGAAACAATCGCAGTTTATTCAGATGCCGATGCCGACGCGCTGCATGTGCAGCTAGCGGATAAAGCCTATCGCATCGGACCGGCCGAAGCCTCCCTGAGTTATTATGATGCTGATACAATAATCGAGACGGCTCTAGCTGCTAAAGCCGACGCTATTCATCCAGGTTATGGATTTTTATCCGAAAACGCAGACTTTGCCGAACACGTAGCCGATGCAGGATTGGTTTTCGTCGGTCCCCGGGCAGAGACCATCCGCAAAGTCGGTAATAAAGATGCTGCACGGGAAGCAATGAGACAGGCCGGCCTGCCCATGACCAGAGGCAGTGATCCCCTCACAAGCGAAGAGGAAGCCTACCGAGTTGCTGAGGAAATAGGCTACCCGGTAATCCTTAAGCCGGTTTCCGGCGGCGGCGGTAAATCCATGTTTGTCGCCCATAATAAAGAAGAATTAACTTTAGCGCTGCATAAAGTCGATCTAAAACATCAATCCTTCTACTTCGAAAATTATATCGCCGAATCACGCCATATCGAAGTTCAGATTATGGCTGATAATTATGGCAATATACTGCACCTTGGCGAGCGTGAATGTTCGCTGCAGCGCCGCAACCAAAAAATTCTCGAAGAAGCGCCTTCTAGCGCTTTGACACCCGAGATGAGACAGCGCGTAGGTGCGTTGGCCATCAAGGCTGCCAAAAGCGTTTTCTATACTAATGTTGGTACGGTAGAGTTCCTGCTTGATCGCAAAACCGGTGAATTCTACTTCATGGAAATAAACCCGCGCATCCAGGTTGAGCATGCTGTTACCGAAATGATTACCGGTGTCGATTTAGTCCGTCGCCAAATTAGGATCGCAGCCGGTGAGCCGCTCAACAAGAAACAAGAAGAAATCAGCTTCGTCGGCCATGCCATCGAATGCCGGATTAACGCTGAAGATCCTGAAATGAAGTTTCAGCCTTCGCCTGGCGTCATTGATTACTATCATCAGCCGGGCGGCCCGCGGATTCGCGTTGACAGCGGCGTTTGCGCCGGCGGAACGGTTCAGCCTTACTACGATTCGATGATTGCCAAGGTAATCGCCCATGGTCGTACCCGCGGCGATGCCATCCGTATTATGCGGCGGGCATTAGCTGAGTTTAAGGTTTCCGGCGTGGCAACAACTATCCCGTTCCATCAGGATGTGCTTAAAAATCCGCACTTCTGCAGCGGCGATATTGACACCCAGTTCATTCACAAACGCATGACCAAGGAAGAAAGACCCAAGGCTGTCCGTGAAGTAAGACAAAAACCAGTAGCCGTATCGGCGATATAAGTAAAACAAGGGTAGGCATTATGCCTGCCCTTTATTTATTCTGTGCGCTATCTGGAAACCTGAGATCGCCGCGCTTCGCTCGCGATGACAATGAGTTGGTTAAGTGCTATCTGTATAGCTTCTAGCCTACACAATGTCATCGCGACGCTTATGGGATCGACCACTTTTCTATCTGGCCATATGCTGACGCAGTTATTCTCCACTTCAATGTGCGGGGAGCTAGCGACGTGGCGATCTCAGCTTGTTAATTATTTTTCTCTTTGAGCAGCGGCTTTAAGAACCGACCTGTATATGATTGCGCGACTTCTACTATTTCTTCAGGCGAGCCTTGGGCAACAATAGTGCCACCATTTACACCGCCTTCGGGGCCTAAGTCAATAACATAATCGGCAGTCTTGATAACATCAAGATTATGCTCGATTACTACGACGCTGTCGCCGCCGTCAACCAGCCGCTGCAAGACCTCAAGCAAGCGATGAATATCAGCAGTGTGCAGACCGGTCGTCGGTTCGTCCAAGATATACAGCGTTTTGCCGGTACTGCGGCGGGCCAGTTCAGTAGCAAGCTTGACGCGCTGCGCTTCGCCGCCCGATAAGGTGGTGGCCGGCTGGCCTAGCTTGATATAACCCAAGCCAACGTCTTGAAGGACTTGCAGCTTACGGTGAAGCTTAGGGATGTTTTGGAAAAACTCTACAGCTTCATCGACAACCATATCAAGTACTTGGGCAATACTCTTGCCTTTATATTTGACCTCAAGCGTTTCGCGGTTATAGCGCGCTCCTTTACAGACCTCGCAAGGCACATAGACATCAGGTAAAAAGTGCATTTCGATCTTAATAATACCGTCACCACGGCAGGCTTCGCAGCGCCCGCCCTTAACGTTGAAACTGAATCGGCCCGGCTTGTAGCCGCGCATTTTGGCCTCAGGAGTTTGGCTGTAAACCTCACGAATGGCATCAAACAAACTGGTATAGGTCGCCGGATTGGAACGCGGCGTCCGCCCGATCGGCGACTGGTCAATATCAATAATCTTATCGATATGCTCAATTCCTTTTATGCTGCGATGATCACCCGGTCGTGCCTTACTATTGCTGTAAATTTTGTTGGCCAGTCCTTTGTAAAGAATTTCATTTACCAAGGTACTCTTACCTGAGCCGGACACACCCGTTACAGCAGTAAATACCCCGAGCGGAAACTTAACATTCAGGTTCTTCAGGTTATTTTCCCGCGCCCCGACAACCTCTAGCCATTTACCATTGGGCTGACGGCGGACTGGCGGAACGGGAATATATTTACGGCGGCTTAAATAGTCACCCGTTATCGAATTGGTATTAGCTTTTATTTCCTCAACTGTACCTTGCGCCACTACTTGCCCACCGCCGGCGCCAGCTGCCGGGCCGATATCGATAATATGGTCAGCAGCATACATAGTGTCTTCATCATGTTCAACGACTAGCAGCGTATTACCGGCATCTCTAAGCCGTTTCAACGTTTCGAGCAGGCGGTTGTTATCGCGCTGATGCAGGCCAATGCTAGGCTCATCCAAGATATAGAGCACACCGACCAGACCGGAGCCAATTTGCGTAGCCAGTCTTATCCGTTGGGCCTCACCGCCTGACAATGTGCCGGCTGCCCGATCAAGTGTTAGATAATCTAAGCCGACATTGACCAGAAACCCAAGCCGGGCATTAATTTCCTTGAGAATCTGTTTGGCAATTGTCTTCTCACGTTCAGTTAAATTCAGTTGCCTAAAAAACTGCTGGCACTCGGCAATATTCAGTCGGGTTACTTCATAAATGTTTCTGCCGCCGACTTTTACCGCAAGGACTTCTGGCTTTAGGCGAGCCCCCTTACAAGTCGGGCACGGCTTGGTGCTCATAAATTCCTCAATTTCTTCCCGCGACCAGTCAGAAGCTGATTCGCGGTGGCGGCGGTTTAAGGTCGGAATTACGCCTTCAAATTTGGTATTATAGATCTTGTGCTCGCCATACATATTGTCGTAGGCAAAGGTATATTTTTCCTCAGAACCGTACATTATGATGTTTTTTAGTTCGTCCGACAGTTCTTCCCAGGTATTGTACAGCGAACCGCCATGCTTTTCGACAACCGCCTCAAGCTGGCACATAAAATACGAGTTAGTATTCTTACTTAACGCTGCAATGGCACCGTCAATCAAGGCTTTGCTCGGGTCAGGCACCACCAGCGAAGGGTCGAACTCCATATTGTTGCCTAAGCCGGTACAGTCCGGGCAGGCGCCATATGGGCTATTGAACGAGAACATCCGCGGTGCAATTTCCGGCAAGCTGATACCGCAATCAACACAGGCGAAGTTCTGGCTGAATACAAGTTCTTCCCCATCAATTATTGCTGCTGTGATTACCCCGCCCCCAAGGCCAAGTGCCGTTTCCAGCGAATCGGCAAGCCTGCTTTCGATACCGGGTCGGATAACCAGACGGTCAACAACGACCTCAATGGTATGTCTTTTATTTTTTTCAAGCTTAATTTCCTCAATAACATCAATAATCTGACCGTCAACCCTAATTCGCACATAACCGTTTTTCTTGATGTCTTCCAACACCTTATGGTGCTCGCCCTTTTTGCCGCGCACCACTGTGGCCAGCAGCATCAGCTTAGTGCCTTCCGGCAGTGCCATAATCTGGTCAACCATCTGCTCAACTGTCTGCTGACTGATTGGCTTACCGCATTTAGGACAATGCGGACGCCCTGCCCGGGCAAACAACAGCCGCAGATAGTCGTATATTTCAGTAACTGTGCCTACCGTTGAACGGGGATTGCGGCTGGTCGTCTTTTGGTCAATGGAAATGGCCGGCGACAAGCCTTCGATATAATCAACATCAGGTTTGTCCATCTGGCCAAGAAATTGCCGGGCATAAGCCGACAACGATTCAACATACCGCCGCTGCCCCTCAGCATAGATAGTGTCAAACGCCAGCGACGACTTACCCGACCCGCTTAAGCCAGTAATAACAACCAACTCATCCCGCGGAATTTCGATATCTATATTTTTAAGGTTATGCTGTCTGGCACCCTTAACAATGATCTTTTCTTTCATATGTTTTCCTCTCACTTAAGTTAAAAATAAGCTCGCAAAGTTCTGAGGTTGCCACACTCCGCTGCGCTTCGTTCGCAATGACAGTGAGATAGTTCTGCGACTATCTTATCGGGCTCCCAGCCTACACAAATGTCATCGCGAGGAGCCATTGGCGACGTGGCGATCTCAGGTGTTACGCTGTGAATTATTTTTTAGTCTTAGTCTTGGCCACCTTTTTTGCTGGCCCCGGCTTTGCCTTGCTGATTTTTTCGCGGAGCTCTATGACCATATCGCGTAGGTCGGCAGCGCGTTCGAATTCGAGGGCTTTAGATGCCTCGCGCATTTCTTTTTCCAGTTTGGCAATAAGCTCGATAAGCTCATTTTTCTTCATTTCGGCCACGCGGCTGACGGTTGTGGCCGTATATTCAGCCGGTGTTTCGGCTACCTTGGTTGTTTCAATTAGGTCCTTAACCCGCTTTTGAATAGTCTTAGGGGTAATACCATGTTTTGTATTGTACGCAATCTGGATTTCTCGGCGGCGGTTGGTTTCATCGATAGCGCGGCGCATCGAGTCGGTCATTACATCAGCATACATAATAACCCGGCCCTGCGCGTTGCGGGCGGCCCGGCCAATAGTCTGGACTAACGACGTTTCCGAGCGTAAAAAGCCTTCCTTGTCGGCATCAAGAATGGCCACAAGAGAAACTTCAGGAATATCAAGCCCCTCGCGGAGCAGGTTTATACCAACAAGCACATCGAACTCACCGGCCCGCAGGCCGCGGATAAGTTCAACCCGCTCGATTGTGACGATATCAGAATGAAGGTAGCGGACGCGAATGCCCATTTCCTTTAAATAGTCGGTAAGATTTTCAGCCATCTTCTTGGTCAGCGTCGTAACGAGTACCCGCTCGTCGATGGCCGCCCGTTTTTTGATTTCACCAAGCAAGTCGTCCATCTGCCCCTTAATTGGACGGATTTCAACTTCAGGGTCAATTAGCCCGGTTGGCCTGATTACCTGCTGCACCACTTGACTGCTGTGCTGCATTTCATAAGCCGCCGGGGTTGCCGATACATAGACGATCTGATTTATCCGTTCCTCAAACTCATCGAAGGTAAGCGGTCGGTTGTCAAAGGCCGAAGGCAGGCGAAACCCATTTTCGACCAAAGACTGTTTGCGGGAACGGTCGCCGGCATACATAGCCCGAATTTGCGGCAGCGTTACATGCGACTCGTCAATCATTATCATAAAATCTTTCGGGAAGTAGTCAATTAGCGTATAGGGCGATTCCCCCGGCGCACGGTTAGTAAGGTGCCGAGAATAGTTTTCGATGCCTGAACAGTAACCCATTTCCAACATCATTTCAATGTCATACTTAGTCCGCTGACCGATACGCTGGGCTTCGAGCAGTTTGTTATTAGCTTGGAAAAAGGCCAGCTGCTGCTCAAGCTCGGCCTCAATATCTGCAACGGCCCGCAGCATATTATCGCGCGAAGTGACATAGTGAGAAGCCGGATAAATGGCAATATGCTTACGCTCAGACAAAACCTCGCCTGTCAGCGTATCAATTTCCTGAATGCGGTCAACTTCATCGCCAAACAATTCAACCCGAACAGCCTTTTCGCCATAAGCTGCCGGAAATATTTCAATAACATCGCCGCGTACCCGGAACTTACCACGGGTAAAGTTTATATCGTTACGCTCATACTGAATAGCAATCAGCTTGCGCAAAATATCATCGCGGTCGCGGGTTTGACCTTGCCGGAGCGACAGCACCAAGCCATGGTATTCATCCGGCGAACCGAGACCGTAGATGCAGGAAACACTGGCTACAATAATAACATCGCGCCGTTCAAAGAGCGAGCTTGTCGCCGAGTGGCGCAGCTTGTCTATCTCATCATTAATTGAAGCGTCTTTTTCAATATAAGTATCGGTATGGGCAATATATGCCTCGGGCTGGTAATAGTCATAATAACTGACAAAATACTCAACCGCATTATTGGGGAAAAACTCTTTAAACTCGCTGGCTAGCTGAGCAGCGAGCGTCTTATTGTGTGCAATGACCAGTGTTGGTTTTTGGACTTCTTCGATGACCTTAGCCATGGTGAAAGTCTTGCCGGTACCGGTAGCGCCCAACAGTACCTGTCCACGCTCACCGCGCCGGATGCCTTCAACCAATTTAGCGATAGCCTGCGGCTGGTCGCCAGTAGGTGAAAAAGGCGCCTCAACCTTAAACGGTACGCCGCCTTCAATATATGCAGTATTTAATTTGGGAACAATATTCATATTCTCACCGCACTTAGCAAAAGTATTAGATAATTAAACCATTACAATAAAGTAGGACTTGCTTTAGATTAAGCATTAGCTCACTAAAGCTTAGTCGCACTTATCCTGGGGCTTAGACGCTGTTGACTCCCGCTTAAGAAGCTGGGAGTCTTACAGATTTTTTGTTATTGGATAAGTATTATCCACTAGGAATAATTATATCATGCTTTTAGCGGTAATGCACTACTTATTACGCCGTTTCTTAAACCAATCGACAATTGCAAAATTCTCTTCAGTCATAACAGCGTAAAACTGCTCATGGCCTTCCGGCACCAATATAATTCCTAAGCGCCGCTCATCTTTTTGAAATTTAAAATTCCGCTCTTGTTGCTTGCCTTGCCGTTCATAGACTATGCTTGACTCCCGCGGCGCATACATAATGGCATATGCCAGGTCTGAACCGCAGTTGACCGGCATTCCGGCTAAATTATATATTATATCACCAGGCTGCAGGCCTAGTTTGCGGGCCGGCGTATCCTGAACGGTATCGAGAACCATTACCCCTTTATCCGGGGGCACAAACAGCGGCTTACCCTCTGATTCCTGCTTATTATCAAGTTGAATCAAAAACTCATGACCCAGCGGGCTTGCCAGCGCTGCGATTATCTGCAGCCATTGAAATTTTGCCGACAGCAAAGCCAAAGCCAGCAAAATAACGCTGTAAATGGCAAGATGAAGGGCCGATTTCAGCCGGCGCTTATAAGGAAGGCTAGTTATTGCCATATCGGTATAACCTAGCGCGGCAACAACCGGCATCATGGCATATACCCACTTCTGTCCTTCGGGCGGATCAATGCCGAGCGGCATTAGCGGCCACCAATCAGCCATTTTAATACCGCCGGCCGGGTCATTCCCGGTCGGCACGCCAACAGCTACTAACAGCACAAGCGGCAGCGGCCAAAAGTTCTGCAAACTAAACGCTCCTACCAGCTGCCCGTCCCCCCGTTTAATAAACATCGGCATGGCGCTGAAGCGGCTGCTCAGCGCAATCAGCAAACTTTCTGTTACATGCAGAATAGCAACCAGTGCTAACACTTGCGGCACATTGACATCAGGCCACCCGAAAATGACATTGGACACAGCGACAAGACCACCGGCGTAGGCAAAGCACAGAAACCGCGTATTAATCATCATTAATAGCAGTGCCAGCGGCCAAATATAGTTAAAGCCAAGTTTGTTCAGCGTAATGCCGACAACGGTCAGCAGCAAGCTGGCTGCGACCCCGCCGATTGTACCATAAAAAGCGGCCAGTAATATCTGATGTCTAAGCGAATAGATGGCGGTGCCAAACATTTTCTGCTGATTACGCTTGGTCTGCCAGTACTGAACACCAAGAAAGCCAACAATCAGCCAAAAAATCGGTTCAAAAAAAACGGCAATCGTCTGTCTTAAAACTAATTCAAAAACCTGCTGCCAAGGAAACATTTTGTCACCCACCCCAAAATATTAAGCACTATAAGATTTTTTCATGCCAAAATGCGGCTGGCCAAAAGGCTGCCGCATTGGTATTATTTACTCGATTTTACTTTTTATTATCTCAACGGCTTTGTCAAGCTGGGCATCTAGGCCGGGCTCCCGGCTGCCATATTCGACTTTAACGTCTGGTTCAATGCCGACACCGTTTATTGAGCGGCCGGCAGGCGTGAGATATTTAGCGATAGTAAGCTTGATAGCGTCGTCACCCAAACGCATAAGCGTCTGAACCGAGCCTTTACCGTAGGTCTTGGTGCCTACCAGCGTTCCGGCACCTGTATCCTGGACAGCTCCGGCCACGATTTCCGAGGCGCTGGCGCTGCCGCCGTTAACTAATACCACCAGCGGATACTTTACAATTTCCAAAGTAGAATTATGTGTTTCACGCTCGCCGGTTCTCGTAACAACCGAAACAACCGGCCCTTTGGGGACAAGTTTATCGGCTACTTTTACGCTTTCATCTAACAGTCCGCCCGGATTATCGCGCAGGTCAAGAACAAGCCCTTTCATGCCGGCTTTTTCAAGTTCCTGCAGCTTATGGATAAAGTCACTCGCCGTGTTTTCATTGAACATTGATATCCGGATGTAGCCGATATTATCGGGCAGCATTTTACCCGAAACTGTTTTAATCTGGATGTTAGAACGAGTAACAGTATAATCCTTGGCCGGATCAGCCCCTCTCACAATTGTGAGCGTTACCTGCGAGCCCTCCGGACCACGAATCTTATTGACAGCTTCGTCAAGCGTCATGTCTTTAGTGTCATGTCCGTCAATTTTAGTGATACGGTCCCCGCTTTTAATACCGGCCTTGTCTCCGGGCGTCCCTTCAATCGGCGAAACAACTGTCAGCATTTTATCCTTAACGCCGACTACAATACCGACACCGCCAAATGAACCCTCGGTCTCAATCATAAACTCTTTAAACAGCTTAGCATCCATATAAACTGAATGCGGGTCGCCAAGCGATGCAACCATGCCTCTAACAGCGCCTATCATTAAGGTGTCCATCGGCACTTCTTCGACATAGCGTGATTTAACAATATGCAGCGCCCGGAAAAACTTGAACGTGCTAGCAATATCAGACGAATTTAACCGCAGCAGGTACAAAAAGCCGCCTACTGTGGCCGTAAAGGTAAGAACCACCAATAACAAGGCTCCCACTATGACCTTACGTTTACTCAAAACATCCACCTCGATTCGAGGTTCGAAGCCTGGGGCCCGAACGACAGATTGGCCTATTTCTGCGCATATAGCTATCTATATGTAGAATCTTTGTAAAATATTCTAGACAGCCGCCAGCATTCCTGCCGGGCGGCTGTCTATATGGCAACATCCCCACGCTGTTCAAAAACGAGCATAGCTTCCTTCTATTTTATAGATAATCTCGTGGGTTGGTCGGCGACCCATTCACCCGCACTTCAAAGTGACAATGCGGTCCGGTTGAATAGCCTGTTGAACCAGCTCTGGCTATGGTCTGCCCTTTCCGCACTGATTGGCCCTCCACTACCAGCAGCTCAGAATTATGGGCGTATAGCGTTGTGATACCGCCGCCATGATCGATAATTACGGCCTTGCCGTAGCCGCCCATCCAGTCAGAGTAGATAACTACACCGCTGTCAGCTGCCGAAATGGGATCACCGTAATCAGCGCCAATATCCATACCGCTATGATAACGCTGCGTCCCGAATATCGGGTGAATCCGCCAGCCGTATTCCGAAGTTATCGGTCCGACTGCCGGCCAAATCATCGCCCCTGTGGCTTCCACCGAGCTGCTGCTGCGTCCTGACTGATTTCGAATCATCTGCTCAATCTGCCGCGAGGTTTCCTGCAGTTCCCGGTAAGCCCGTTCAGCAGAATCGCGGTCACTAACGGCTTTGTCCAAAACCGCCTCACGCTCCTGCTTGCGCAGCTCAACTAATTTCTTTTTCTCAGCTGCCGCCTTTTCTAATTCAACAATAGCAGCTTTGTCCTGTTCGAGTTCAACGCGTTTTTGGGCTATTAATTCGCGCTCAGCCTTTACCTTGGCAATAAGGTTAGTGTCTTGCTTAATTACCCGTTTCAAAAGATCCATCCGGGTTGTAAAATCTCCAAAGTCACGCGCTCCAAGCAGCACATCCAGATAGTTTATCTGACCGTTTTCATAAATATCGCGCATCCGCTTATTAAGAATTTTGCTGCGTTCGGCCAGACTTTTTTCAGTCTTTTCCATTAAGATAGTATTGACCTTTATTTGCTGCTCTGTGCTATCAAGTTTAGCCTTGATAGCATTATATTCACTCTGTGCCGAATCCAACTCTATTTGAATCTTGCGGAGCTGTCCTGATACGCTGTTAACTCTCTGTTGCGCCTCGGCAGCTTGATTCTGTTTAACTTGCATTTGCCGCTGAATGTTGTCAAGCCTATCCTCAAGTTCGTTGGCCAGGGCCGGACCGATAGCTGTGACTGTAAGCATGGCCGCCGTTACTAAAGCGGTAATCTGTCGTTTTCCGTACACCGAATCCCCCCTGAACTAAACCTTCATAAACTTACGCAGCGATATTGAACTGCCTAAAGCGCCGATTGTCGCGCCGACAACCAGCAGCAAGATACTGATATAATTAATAAACGGATACTGCGGAATGAGCGGTAAAAAGGCCAGTGATTGATAAACTTCTCGCGTTAAGCCGCTATAAAGCTGTCCAATCAACAGCACAGCAACCAAGGCGCCGCCTATTCCTAGGATCATCCCCTCAATTATAAACGGCCAACGAATAAACCAATCAGTCGCGCCCACATACTTCATTATGCCGATCTCCCGGCGGCGGGCAAATACCGTAATTCTAATAGTATTAGAAATGATAAACACTGCGGCAAGCGCTAAAAAGATTATCAGGATTAACCCGAATATCCGCATTAGTTTAGTCAGGTTGAATAATTTTTCGACTACTTCCTGACCAAACTTGGCTTTTTCAACACCTTCCATCTCACCGATAGTCTCGGCTAACGCCTTAACCCGTTCGGGCTTGTCTACTTTGACCTCGAAAGCATCGGGCAGCGGATTAGTGTCCCCCAACGCGGCCAGCAGACCCTGCTGGTCGCCTAGCCTGGTCTTAAACCGTTCCATAGCTTCATCTTTGGGCACGAAAAGCACCTGGGTAACCCCAGGCATCTTGGTTATGCGTGTCCCAATCTCCCGAGTCTCATAATCACTTAGGTCATCATGCAAATAAACCGAAATCTGCACCTGCGATTCCAGTACAGCCGCCATATTATTCAGGTTGAGAACCATGACCAAGAAAATCCCTAAGATTAAGAGCGACAGCGCTACAGTGCTGACCGACGCAAAACTCATCAGGCTGTTGCGCTTTAAGGATACAACGGCCTCGCGAATAAAATATTCCATTGTTCTAATCTTCATAGCCGTATACCCCTTTCACTTGGTCACGGACAATACGGCTCTTTTCAATAGCGATAACCCGCCGGCGCATCATATCAACAACGGTTTTATCATGTGTTGCCATTACGATGGTGGTGCCGCTTTTATTAATTTTTTCAAAAATCTTCATAATCTCCCAGGAAGTATCTGGATCCAGATTTCCAGTAGGCTCGTCCGCAATAACGACCATCGGACTGTTGACAATAGCCCGGGCGATAGCTACCCGCTGCTGCTCGCCGCCCGATAATTCCGCCGGAAAACAACGGGACTTGCTTCTCAATCCTACCAAATCAAGGACATGGTTAACCCGTTTTTGCATTTCCCGCCGTGATGCCTCAATAACCTGCATTGCAAAAGCTACATTCTCATAAACCGTTTTGTTGGGCAGCAGGCGATAGTCCTGAAAGACGATTCCCAGACTGCGCCGGAAATAAGGTACCTCCGAAGATTTCAGGCTGCCCACGTTGCATCCGTTGACAATAAGCTGACCGCTGCTCGGCAATTCCTCCCGGGTTATCAGTTTAATAAAGGTGGATTTACCGGCACCGCTTGGTCCGACTACAAACACGAATTCTCCCTTTTCGATGTCAATGTTGATATCGGAGAGGGCGACCGAGCCGTTATCGTAAACCTTACAAACACTATCCATGTGAATCAAAAAAGTCATCCTCCCGTCATGGACTGCAGCAGCAATTGTAGTACTGTTCTTTTAGAATAGTGATGTGCCGCAGGAAGATATGTAGGGTCAATTCTCATTATAAATTTGACACTTTTGGTGAAACTCCTGTCTAAATGATAAAACTTTTCAGTAAGCTTGTCGAAGTATCACCGTATCGTCTCAGCAATATACAGCGTAGCCACCCCAAGCACTAACAGCAAACCGACATACCACCAAAACATGGTCAGCCGCTGCCTTAGCGTCAGGTCATAGTAAACCTTGTCGTTATAATCACCGCGCCACAGCCTAAACAGTGATACAAAAAAGATGAGCAATATAAATAAATTATGAGTATAGATAAACATCAAACCAATCGCAATTGTCCCCACCCACCACATATGCGGGGAAATTGCCCCGGCAATCTTTCCGCCGTCAAGCGGATCACAGGGGATGAGATTGAAGAGATTGAGCAGACAGGCGGTATAAGACAGCACTAATAGCAGCATGCTGTCCGTCCACAGATAACAAGTCAGGCAGATAAGCGCGCTCAGTGTGCCAAGCGCCGGTCCCCCAATGGCAATATTGGCCTCCATGCGAGCGTTGACCGGGGCATCTTTTAAGGCTAAGGCTGCGCCGATGAACGGCACAAAAATCGGCCCTTGAGTCTTCATGCCAACAGCCCGTGAGGCTATGACATGGCCCAATTCATGACACAGCAGCAGCAAGACAAAGCCCAAGGCAAACTTAAAACCAAACGCCACAGCATATACCGCCAATGAAACCAGCATTGATATGGCAATGGCCCCGGCCGGGCCAAAATTAACCAACGCGACCAGTCCCATCACAGCAACAGCCGCCCGCCGGATTATCTTCCCACCTATCGTTATAACCTGCCGCACATATATCCCCCCTTTACGGTAAGTAATAATATTACCCTAAATTCTAATCTCCAGTTAAAGCAAAAATGACTCTCTACATGCATATGCACGCGAGAGTCATTTTAATTACCTTTTACCGTTTACGGCTGATTACCCGTTTAGCAGCTTTGACAATATCGGTTACCGTAAGGTTGTATTTTTCCAGCAGTACATCCGGTGTACCAGATTCGCCGAAGGTATCAAGAACGCCGACCCGTTCCATGGGTACCGGCATATTTTCAACAAGCACTTCGGCAACAGCGCTGCCCAGACCGCCGATAATGCTGTGTTCCTCGCAGGTTACTACAGCGCCGGTATCTTGGGCGGCTTTAATAACAGCCTCTTTGTCAATCGGTTTAATGGTGTGGATGTTGAGCACCCGAGCGCTATAGCCGGAAGCCGTAAGCTCGTCGGCCGCCCGCCGCGCCGGCGATACCATTACGCCAGTAGCCATGATAGTTACATCGGTACCGTTAGCCAGTTCTACCGCTTTGCCCATTTCAAACTCGTAGCCGTCGCCGAACACGTCTGGCACCGCCATCCGGCCCAGTCGTAAATAAACCGGTCCGTGATGTTTGGCAGCCCATGCGACCGCATAGCGAGTCTCCATGGCATCAGCCGGAACGATTACTGTCATATTGGGGATACTGCGCATTAGCGAAATATCCTCAATAGCTTGGTGTGATGCGCCATCTTCGCCAACAGTCAGACCGGCGTGAGTTGCAGCCACCTTGACATTGAGTTTCGGATAGCAAATCGAGTTGCGGATTTGCTCAAAAGCCCGACCGGCTGCAAACATGGCGAAGGTCGATACGAAAGGAATTTTGCCGGCAGCCGCAAGTCCGGCCGCCACGCCCATCAAGTTTTGCTCGGCAATCCCAACATTAAAATGTCTATCAGGAAAGGCCTTGCCAAAAACATTGGTCTTTGTCGATTTCGACAAGTCAGCATCTAATACAACGATATCTTTATTTTCCAGCCCCATCTCGCGAAGGGCTTCACCATAAGCTTCACGTGTTGCTTTACCCATTACAAACACCCGCCTTCCTTAATCTTCAAGCTGGCTGAGGAACTTTTTGCATTCCTCGCTGCTTGGCGCCTTACCATGCCAGTCAACAACGTTTTCCATCTCGCATACGCCCTTGCCTTTAACAGTGCGGGCTACAATCATGGTCGGCTTGCCTTTAACAGTTTTGGCCGTTTGGATAGCATCGTAGATGGCAGCAATATCAT
The DNA here is from genome assembly GCA_012523975.1 of Veillonellaceae bacterium. Lineage (NCBI taxonomy): Bacteria > Bacillati > Bacillota > Negativicutes > Veillonellales > Veillonellaceae > Veillonellaceae bacterium. Next base: position 20,177 of record JAAYSF010000003.1, on the reverse strand, counting down.
GACCGTCAATTTGAAGGACATTCCAGCCAAATGCCTCCCACTTCTCAGGAATAGGCAGCGGCGACATTACCTCTGCTATCGGACCGTCGATCTGCAGCCCGTTGTAGTCGACAAAAGCAGTAAGATTGTCCAGCTTGTAATGAGCAGCGAACATAGCGGCTTCCCAAACCATGCCTTCCTCGAGCTCACCGTCACCCAACAGGGCAAATACGCGATAATCGCGTCCGTCAAGACGTCCGGCCAACGCCATGCCGGCGGCGGCGCTTAGGCCTTGCCCCAGTGAACCCGTAGACATATCAATGCCCGGCAATGATTTCATGCTGGGATGACCTTGCAGACGGCTGTCAATCTTGCGCAGCGTCAGAAGTTCATTGTGCGGGAAAAAACCCTTTTCTGCCAGCGCGCCATATAAAACGGGTGCAGCGTGGCCTTTCGACAACACAAAACGGTCGCGGTCCACATCATCGGGTTTGTGCGGATCAACCTTCATTTCCGCAAAGTACAGCACAGAAAGAATATCGGCGGCCGACAGTGATCCGCCCGGATGGCCCGATTTTGCCTCGGTAACGGCCGCAACTATATTGCGCCTTATAGCCTTTGCCCGTTTTTCAAGCTCAGCTATTTTTTCAGCAGTTAGCTTTTCAGCCATATGTATTCAACCTCCTAAACTAAATTAGCTATATAAATTAAGTTGTTACCAGTCACCTTTATCTAATCAGGGTAAAACCTTCACCCAGTACTTCATGAGCATCAGTTACAATTACAAAAGCATTAGGATCTTTTTGCTTAATAACATCCTTAAGCCGGGTAAATTCACCCGTCTCGACGACACAAAACAGCATATCGCGGGCTTGACCGGTATAGCCGCCTTTTCCTTGAAATAATGTCACACCCCGGCCTAAATCCTCGATGATGGCCTGAGAAATCTCAGCCGGCTTGTCGGTCATAATCCAAAAAGCTTTCGCAGCGCTTGGGCCTTCCTGAACAATATCGATAATTAATGATGTAACATAGAGCGAAATTAGACCGTAAAGCGCTAGTTCCGCGCTCTTAAAGGCAATGCCGGAAAACGCAATTACAAAGAAATCCGCGATTAGCAGCGACTGTCCGACACTGATGCCGGATAATTTATTAATGATTGCAGCGGCCAAGGCCGTTCCAGCAGTATTCCCCTTGAAGCGGAAGATCAGCCCCATCCCGATACCGCCCAGTACCCCGCCGTACAGCGAACTAAGCAGCAGGTCCTGCGTCAATACCGGAGTATAAGGTGCCGTCCAATCGATAGCAAGCGATAAGGCAACCGCCCCAAACAATGTATTAATGCCATATCTTGCGCCCAGGACCTTGATGCCGATAATAAACAGGGGAATATTGAAAAGCAGCATAATAACGCCGACCGGCCAGTTGAATAAATAGTAAAGTACAGTGGCCAGACCGCTAACACCGCCGGCAGCAATCTTGTTAGGTATCAAAAACATATTGAGGGCGATAGCTTCAATAACTACGCCCAATAGTACCCCTAAGTAGTTGCGAACCCATGTTGGCAGCGCCCTCACCCCCGGGATTTATTGATTAATTCCAGAGCAAGTTCAGCATTATAACAGGCTTTTTTGCGCAGAGATTTTATCTTCTCCTCACGCGCTTTATTAGGACGGTTTATTTCCGGCCACATGGCCCGAACCTTCGTCATCAATCCGTCAACCGTAACGGTTTTAAGCGTTCCCGCATGCCGCTCGCCGATTGTCTCCAAAAAGCGGTCGATCTTGGGATCATAAGACAAACCAATCATTGGCACATGCATAACAGAAGCAAAAATCAACGCATGCAGGCGAATACTGATCAGCATGTCAAAATTGCCGATGAGCGAAAGCAGTTCGCTGGTCGTGTATTTATCGGGCAGCACTGTTGCTGGCCGCTTAGTGCGGCTGGCTATCTTTTTGGCAGCCGTATAATCCTCAGGCCATTGCATGGGAAGAAACACGACCCGGGCGCCAAATTCGTCGATTATTTGGTCAGAAACCTGTGCCACAGCATTTTTATAGTGGCTCCAGTCTTTCCACTCCCGAACAGAAATGCCGATGAGCGGAGCCCCGCCTTCAACACCGTTTTTACTTAAGATTGCCCGCCCGATCTGCCGGTCAACAGGATGCATAGCAACAACCGGGTCGGCCGTTACATACACCGGCGGTTTAGTAACCTTGAGTCGTTTAAGCTCATCGCGAGATCCTTCATCCCGGACGGTAATTAAATCTACCATATTGCCGATATAGCTCATGGCACCGCGCGCCAGAGCGCCACGCACCGGCCCAATTCCCTGGGCATACAGCATAACCTTTTTCCCTAGTTTCTTGGCCAGCATCATAATACTTAAGTAATAATACAAACTGCGGTCACTGGTAACATCCTGCAGCAAACTTCCGCCGCCGCTTATCAGCAAATCGCTCTTGGACAGCGCCCGAATAATTTCCGGATAGTTAAGCCGGTATACGGCTTTAACCCCGTGCCGCTCGCGCGTATCATCCGGGTTGCCCGAAATAACGGTTATTTTTACATTTGGCTCAAGATCGGTCAGCACTTCGATCATTGCGGCCAACATGGCTTCATCACCGGCATTGGCAAAACCGTAGTACCCCGAAATAACGATATCACTCATTGCCGGCAGTTCTCCTTCCTAATAGGAACGACAGATAATGAAGGATCTGAACGCCAATTATGGCAATTACACCAACCACAATTCCTACAGCCACTCCGTCAATGCCGCGAATAAACGACATGTAGATGGGAGTGCGGGTATGGGCAAAGGTTTCTACCAACGATCCCTGGCCAATCGTCGCTACAACGACAAGTATATAGTGCAGCGCCCGCGGCCATTGCCGATAAAACGCCATAATCATTAAGAAGAAGGCGGGATGACCGATCATAAATTCTTTTGACCGCGGCCGGGCATACATCAAACGCTCCAGCCAAGCCCGCAGTTTAATCTCGATCCCGGGAACCGGCACACCGGCAGTATGCCCGGAACGACCGATAAAAATCCAAGCGCCCACAGCAGCAACAGCCACTACCAGTAAAGTTTTGACATAGATAGGATAATTAAGTAGCTGGGTCAGCTGCTGCCAAATACTCTTGGGAGTTTCGGTACTGTCAGCATCAAACAAATTGTAGCGGGACAAATAAACAAAGGATATCAATATGAGCGGCGCCACAAAAGTAAGTTTTACGCCACGATAAATCTCCAATTCAGTCAAGAAGCGTATATCACCGAGCAGTGCGCCGACATAAAAACCACCGACGATTGCTAGCAGCGTGGTTATCACTAACCACTTACCGCCGTCCAGGATAATGCGCATAAGACTTGCGCCCTGGCTAGGCGGTGTTTTACGCCATCTATCAATAACATAAGTCATGGCCAGAACCGGAAAAACGATTGCGCTGACCATTGCTGCTGCCTGCCGTACCAAAGTCCCGGACCCCGTAAGTACCGGAAAAATCAAAATAGAAGCAATAATAGCTAACAATATATACTGATAACGCCTGGGAAACGGATGAACCAAGGTCAAGAACAACACTCCGGCTGAGGTCGCTCCGATCAGCATTAGAGCAAGCAAGAAAGGGTTGGGGAAAATCGGGGCAAAAGTTCCCGCACGACCGATAGTAAAGCCCTTATCCAGCAGCGCTGCCTTAACCCCTTCCACATAGTCGATATTGGTTTCAATAAGTGTTTTTCCAGGTTCAGGTTTGTCATATTTACGCAGCAGGTTAACGCGGACATTGCGTTCCTGGTCGGTCAGAGCCCAGCGTTGAATGGCCACATCGGCCTTAAGCTTACGCTGTTCATCTTTGGATATGACGTATACACGGGCTGTTTGATAATTAACCGCCGTCGCTAAGGGGATAAGCCCCTCCTGCTTTAAAAATTGCAACTGCAACGGATGTTCAATCATGTGCAGGGTTAGTTGACGTTCCTTGATTTTTTGAGCTACCAGCGGCATTTGGCCGGGATAGCCGAGCACTTCATCGCCGACAAACATAATACCTGAAACATTATCGACCGCATCAAGGCGCTGAAACACAGCTTCAACATCTTCAGCCCTAACTTTAGTGTAATTTGAGGGCCTCGCAACGACATAAAAGCCCTGACCGACAACTTCTTTCATTTCATCGGTCGGCATGCCCAAATTCCATTCAACAACTTTCTCATAATTGGCTTTGACGGCTAAAACCGGCTGCTCTGTTCCGGCGACAACTGTCACTCGCTCGGGACTTAGGCGGCGCACTAAATCGCTATGTACCTCAGCAAAAACTTGTTGGTTCTGCCCAACAATATAGACATCTTCAGCTACAACCTGCCCGCGCTCAATCAAACTGCGCCAAACCGGATCAGCCAAAACTCCCGTTTGGTACTGCTGAATGATTTGTGCCCCTGACACAGCAAACACTTTACCGCTTTTATTGAGCTTTTCCAGTGTCGTCTCGTAAACAGCAAGCGAGGTAATGCCAGCATCTTTGAACTGCTGCATAAGCGAGTGTACAGGTACACCCTCGATTTGCGCCAATTCAACGATGTCTTCATAATCCATTACCATTTCAACCCGGGAGTTATTCTGCTCGGTCACATGACGCTGCCAGCCTACGGTAAGCGCAGCTAACAGACCGATTATAATCAGTATTATCAGCACCCGGTTATATTTAAAGTCTTTCAACAATCTCTCCACCTTATACAGAAATAGTATTGCCAATAATAGCGCATCGCAATGCTGCGCTACAAAAATACAGAGACATCGAGACACAATAATCTTGGTTAGTATCTGCGTAATTGGAAATTTTAAACATTAAGCCGCATTCCTGAGCGCAAATTTATCTTATTCTGCCAAACTGTGCTAAATCCTGCAAAAATTCAGCTTTCAAAACAAAAAAACCCCCTAAAAAGCGATTGCCGCGCTCCGCTCGCAATGACATACGAGTAATTACAGGGTAGTGTCGTGCGAGGGAGAGACGGCATTTCATGTTTTAGGGAAGCAGCCTAGTTTAATTAAGGTTATTTATTTTGGCTTATTGTCGGCGTGAATTACTATGCGTCCGTTTTCAGAAACTATGTCGCGCACACTGACATTAAAGGGGAGTTTGTTGTTTTCAACCAGCGGTATCTCGGTAATGGCCATTCCGCCGATACTGCCTACCGGCGAGTCATTGAGCAGAAACCGCTCAGTAACAAATTTTATTCTGTGACTGTCGACCGCAATTTTACCCTCAATCGTCACGGTAACGGTTGCAAAGCTGCCAAATGACAGCGCGCTGGTTGCCTGAACCTTTTCCGGGGTAATTCTGACTACAGCGTTCTTGACGCCTTTTACTGACTGATTGAGATAGCGCGCTAGCTCGGCCTCCGAAATAACTGCGGCAACCTTAACGTCGCCTACCGATTTCATGGCAATCAGCCGTTTATTAAACAATGTGCCCATATCAAGCTGAACATCATTTAAGGTGGCCGTAAGCTCGCTGAAAGTAATTTTGTCAGTCCGGGCATTAGCAGCCGACAGGTTTATCTTATCAAAACTGCCGCCCAGCATCAGCAGGGCAGGCCACTTATCGACATCAGCGCTTACATCATCGCTCCCGGTCTGATTGACCATTCCTTGAGCTACTATTTCCGAAATAAGTGCCGGCAGCATAAATTGGGTTGCTACTGCCAACGCCAGAATAACGGCAACTAGATACAACAACCGTTTCGGCATAAGTTAAGCCTCCTCAGGCTATAAACCGTTTTTTAGATAAGCCTCAATGAACATATCAATTCCGCCGTCCATTACGGCCTGAACATTGCCGGTCTCGGCATTTGTCCGGTGGTCCTTAACCATATTATATGGGTGGAACACATACGAGCGAATCTGACTGCCCCACTCAATAGCATGGTATTCGCCGCCAATGTCATTTAGTACCTGTTCTTGTTTCCGACGCTCGAGTTCAAACAGCTTGGCCCGCAAAAAGCGCAAGCATTGTTCACGATTTTGAATCTGCGACCGCTCGCTTTGACATTGAACCACAAGCCCAGTCGGCATATGCGTCATCCGCACCGCCGAATCAGTCTTATTAATATGCTGACCGCCCGCGCCGCTAGCCCGGTAGGTATCGACCTTGACATCGGCCATATTAATATTTATTTCTACAGTGTCATCAATTTCCGGCATTACATCGACAGCGGCAAACGAAGTATGACGGCGGCCGCTGGCGTCGAATGGTGAAATCCGGACAAGACGGTGCACGCCTTTCTCAGCTTTAAGATAGCCATAAGCGTTGTGGCCGACAATCCTGATGGTCGCGCTTTTTACACCGGCCTCATCACCGGCCAGAAAGTCCATCGTCTCAACCGTAAAATTGCTTTTCTCAGCCCAACGCACATACATCCTAAGCAGCATCTGGCACCAATCTTGAGCTTCGGTGCCGCCGGCTCCGGCATGGAGCGTCAAAATTGCCGGATTGGCATCATATTCGCCTGACAGCATAAGTTCGAGTTCAAGATGTTCGATATCTCGGTTAATTTCCTCAAACGCGGCTTTTACCTCGGAATAAACGCTTTCATCATTCTCATCCATGCCCAATTGGCACAGAACAGCCATATCGTCATAGCGTTCACTAATACTGCGGTAACGGTCTACGCTATCCTTGAGCGCCGTAACCTCTTGGGAAATCTTCTGCGCCTCGTCCGGGTTATCCCAGAACCCCGGGGCGGCCATTTGATTTTCTAAATCAGCAATCTTTTCTTCTTTAACGGCTAAGTCAAAGAGAAACCCTGATTTCTTCTAATTTCTGCTCCAGTCTCACAATATCAGGGCGTAAATCTTCTAATAACAAACTATTTCCCTCCAAAACTGCATGTACATGTATTATAAAGATTTGAGATTGCCGCGCTTCGCTCGCAATGACAATTGAGTTGGCTCTATCCTGCGAAGCTGTCATCGCAAGGGACATAGCCCCGCGGCGATCTCGTTCCTTTAGCTATTTATCTCTATTTATTCTTCCCGCAGCATTTCTTGTACTTTTTGCCAGAACCGCACGGGCATTCTTCATTGCGGCCGATGTGGTCCTTATTGACAATCGGCTGATGGGCTTTCTGCTGAGCCTCTTCCTCGCCATGCGAAGCTTGAGCCTGCTGCAGCCGATCTTCCGGCTGGGTCACAATATTTACCCTGAAGATATATTTTACAATATCTTCTTGGATATTATCGATCATCTGCTGGAACATATCATAGGCTTCGATTTTATACTCAATCAGCGGATCACGCTGGCCATAGGCTCTAAGCCCAATGCCCTCGCGCAGCATATCCATTGCATCAAGATGCTCCATCCACTTCGCATCGACAACCTTGAGCATAACAACCTTCTCAAGTTCCCGCATATTATCGGCCCCAAACAGCGCCTCGCGGCTGTTATAGGCCTCTTCAGCCGCCTTGGCGAGCGCCTCGCGGAGTTCATCACGGCTGAGTTTTTCCAACTCCTCTTTATTGAGCATGCCTTCCGGTGCAAAGAAGTCTTCGCAGTATTCAATCAGACCGCTATAATCCCATTCTTCAGGATAGAGCTTTTCATCAGCGTAAAGCTCCATGGCGCGGTCAAGAATTTTTCCGATCATGTGGAAAATGTTTTCCCGCATGTTCTCACCCATGAGGATTTGTCGACGCTGGCCGTATATAACCTCACGCTGTTGGTTCATAACATCGTCAAACTCTAAAACATGTTTCCGGATATCAAAGTTGCGGGCCTCGACCTTTTTCTGGGCCTGTTCGATTGAGCGGGTTACCAGTTTGTGCTCAATCGGCTCATCTTCGTCCATTCCCAGCTTATCCATAATACTGGCAATATTGTCTGAACCGAATAGCCGCATCAAATCATCTTCAAGCGATAGGTAGAAGCGGGTTGAACCAGGGTCGCCCTGACGACCGCTCCGGCCGCGCAGCTGGTTGTCAATTCGGCGGCTCTCATGCCGCTCAGTGCCGATAATATGAAGACCACCCAGTTCGGCTACGCCTTCGCCCAAGACAATGTCAGTACCCCGGCCGGCCATATTGGTGGCAATGGTTACTGCCCCCATCTGTCCGGCACCGGCTACAATCTCGGCCTCCATCTCATGGAATTTCGCATTGAGGACATTATGGGGAATACCCGCACGTTTAAGCGCTGCACTTAATTCTTCCGACTGGACGATAGAGGTAGTACCGACCAGCAGCGGCTGGCCTTTAGCATGGCGTTCAACAATATCTTTAACAACAGCCTTATATTTAGCTTTCTTGGTTTTCAAAATTACATCAGGATTGTCAATCCGCTGAACTTGCTTGTTGGTCGGAATAACAATAACTTCAAGACGATAAATCTTACGGAATTCCTGCTCCTCGGTCTTGGCCGTACCTGTCATGCCAGCCAGCTTGGAGTACATGCGGAAGTAGTTCTGGAAAGTAATTGAGGCCAGTGTTTGGCTTTCGCGCTCAATTTTTACGCCTTCTTTAGCCTCGATGGCCTGATGAAGACCATCGGAGTAGCGGCGGCCGAACATTAGACGACCGGTAAACTCGTCAACGATAACAACTTCGCCGTCTTTTACCACATAATCACGATCACGTTGCATCAATCCCTTGGCTTTCAAGGCTTGCGTGAAGTGATGCGACAGCTCAATATTTTCATGCTCATAAAGATTCTTTACGCCAAGCGCTTGCTCGGCCTTAGCAATACCATGCTCAGTCGGCGCCACAGTATGGGCCTTTTCATCAATGGTATAGTCTTCGCCTTCTTTAAACTTTGCTACAACCTTGGACAAAACATAATAGAGATCGGTTGACTTTTCCCCTGGTCCGGAAATGATGAGCGGTGTACGGGCTTCGTCAATCAAAATGCTGTCAACCTCGTCGACAATAGCGTAATTAAGCTCGCGCTGTACCATTTGGTCGGCATAAATAACCATATTGTCGCGCAGATAGTCAAAACCGAACTCGTTATTGGTACCATAAGTTACATCAGCGGCATAAGCCATTTTGCGTTCAGCAAAATCCAGGCCATGAACAATTAGTCCAACCGATAACCCTAAAAACCGGTATAATTTCCCCATCCATTCGCTGTCGCGGCGGGCCAGATAGTCATTGACGGTAATAACATGGACGCCTTTGCCTGTCAGGGCATTAAGATAAACCGGCAGAGTTGCAACAAGCGTCTTACCTTCACCAGTTCGCATCTCAGCGATATTACCTTCGTGCAGCGTTATGCCGCCCAACATCTGAACATCAAAATGACGCATACCTAATACCCGACGGGAACCTTCACGTACTACTGCGAAGGCCTCCGGCAAAATATCATCAAGCGTTTCACCCTTTTCCAGACGCAGTTTAAATTCCCTGGTCTTAGCGGTCAGCGACGAATCGCTCATACCCTGCATTTCCGGTTCGAGAGCATTAATTCGCTCGACGTGTTTCATCATGCGTTTTATTTCTTTTTCATTATCATCACCAAAAAGTTTTTTAAGAAATTTAAACAACAATCATCAGCTCCTTGCTGTTGGCACTATTAGCCCAATGATAAGCCTATCTTAAAATTTTATCAGACTACGGACTTAAAGTCAAAGATTGCCACACGCCGCTGCGCTCCGTTCGCAATGACAGTGCGGACGTTCAACGTCAATCTAGCTAGCGCCCCCCCTAAATGTCATCGCACCGCTTATGGGATCGACTACTTTTCTATCTGACCATGTGCTGACGCAGTTATTCTCCACTTCAATGTACGGGGAGCCAGTGACGTGGCGATCTCAGATTGTTCACAGCTTAGTATGTCCCGATTTTTTTTGCTTACAAAAGTGTTAAAAACTTGTTATTTTTTTCGCGCGCGGGAATAATAAATAGCTAGAATTGATTTACGGGCGAATGTCTTTCAGCTAAATTGGCAATACTTGTTAATAAATAAAACTATCTTGGGGAGGACCTATGAAACTCGATATGCTGGATATTGTCGGCCAAATAGCTGATATGAAAGAAGTCGATTGCAAGAATACCATGGCCATTGCCGTACTCATTGAGCTTTTAATCGAAAAAGGCTATTTCACCCGTCAGGAATTTGCCCACAAAGCCAGTCAGCTCGAAAACGACACAATGGCCGAAATATTACTGATGCGAAAGTTCGGAAGATAGATAAAAATATCCGGAGCCAATAAGCAGGCTCCGGATATTTTTATCTTCTCTAGAACTCCGGCTCAATCAAGCCGTAGTTTCCATCCTTACGACGATAGACCACATTGACGTCTTCGGTCTCAGCATTGGTGAAAACGTAAAAGTCGTGATTGATAAGATTCATTTGCATAACGGCTTCTTGAACATCCATCGGCTTGACAGCAAAGCGCTTGGTTTTGACGATTTTAAAATCATCGTTCTCGTCTGCCGTCATACCGACGCTTGGCGCCGGCTCGCCTTTAATGAAACCACTGCGCAGCTTGCGCGCTAACTTAGTTTTATATTTCTCAATTTGCCTTTCAAGTTTCTCAATTACCAGGTCGATTGAGGTGTACATATCAGTGGTTGATTCTTCACCTCTAAGCAACATACCATTAACCGGTACTGTTACCTCGACAATGTGACTGCCTTTCTCAACGGTGAGGAGAACGGTGATTTCGCCAAGCGAGTCGAAATACTTAGTGACCTTGCCGACACGCTTTTCTACATAGTCTTTTAATGCTGGTGTGATGTCAATGTTTTTTCCTCTAACTGTTATAGCCATAACTGCACATCCCCCTTCAGCTGTTCTATTTATTATTATTCTCCATAAAGAAAATAATTCCTGTACAAAATTAAAGTTTATTTATGAAATTTTCACAAAAATAAACACTTTATGTAAGAATTTTACTTATTTGGTCACTTGTTTTACAGTACAAGGCTATCAAAAAACCCGGCTAATTAGCCGGGTTTATTTTTAACATTATTATGCTTTAGTTACGTTAGCTGCTTGAGGTCCACGAGCGCCTTCAACGATGTCGAAGTTAACTTCTTGACCTTCAACTAAAGTTTTGAAGCCGTCTTCTTGGATAGCTGAGAAGTGAACGAATACGTCGCCACCGTCTTCTCTTTCGATAAATCCATAACCCTTTTCAGCGCTGAACCATTTAACTTTACCAATCATCCTGAAAATTCCTCCTAAAATAAAACTACAGGTCATACTACTATTTTTAATGACCACGAATCTAAGTATACCACTTCTGGGTATAACTGTCAACGTAATACGGCGTCTTTGGCTGTTAATTTTTTACATTAGAGAATTTTCGATAAAAAGGCTTTGGTCCGTTCTTCCTTAGCTGAACTAAAAATGGCATCCGGCGAACCTTCTTCAACAATCCGGCCTTCGTCCATAAAGATAACTCTGTCGCCTACTTCACGGGCAAAGCCCATTTCGTGGGTAACAACAGCCATGGTCATACCTTCTTTTGCCAACGCCTTCATGACATCAAGCACCTCGTTAATCATCTCAGGATCGAGAGCTGAAGTCGGCTCATCAAACAACATAACCTTAGGCTTCATGGCCAAAGCGCGGGCAATCGCCACCCGCTGCTGCTGTCCGCCGGACAATTGCTCAGGATAAGCATTGGCCTTATCAGTTAGTCCAACCTTGGCAAGAAGATCCATTGCTATCTTCTCAGCGTCAGCCTTTGGCATCTTACGGACCTTTATAGGAGCCAGCATGATGTTTTCAAGTACCGACATATGCGGAAACAAATTAAATCGCTGGAACACCATGCCGACTTCTTCACGCACCTTATTGATATTGGACTCACTCGTCAGCGAGATTCCGTCTACAATAATTTCACCTTCGGTCGGTTCTTCCAGATAATTCATACAGCGCAGCAGCGTACTTTTACCGGAACCGCTAGGCCCGATAATAACGACCACTTCTTTTTCTTTAATATGAGCATTAATGCCCTTTAAAACATGCAGCTTACCAAACTTTTTATGAACATTTTTAATTTCTATCATCGATTTTATACCTCCGCTCCAGATAAGCTACCAAGCGGGAAATAGTCAGCGTCATAACCAGGTAAATTACCGCAACTGTCATCCATATTTCAAACGAACCGTACGTCCGGGCAATTATTAGCTGTCCGCGGCGGGTCAGCTCTTCGAAACCGATTACCGAAACTAAGGATGAATCTTTCAGCATGGCAATAAATTCATTGCCTAGCGGTGGAATAATCCGCTTGAAAGCCTGCGGCAGAATAATAAACCGCATAGTCTGCAACCAAGACATTCCCAGGGAACGACCGGCCTCCATCTGCCCCTTGTCGATAGACTGAATGCCAGCCCGGAAAATTTCGGCTACATAAGCGCCGCTGTTAATACCGCAAGCGGTAATAGCCGCAATAAACGGGTCAATCCGCTGCCCCGAAATAAGCGGCAGGGCAAAATAAATAATAAAAATTTGCACCAACAGCGGTGTTCCGCGGATAAAGTCAACATAAATTGCAGCTATTGACTTAATGATAATATTCGACGACAATCTTGCGATACCAATAAACATACCAATCAAAAGACCAATACCAACGCTAATTGCCGTAATTTGAATGGTAATTCCCGCCCCCATTAGAAGCAAGGGGAGCGATCGGACTATTAGATCAAAATCAAAACTCATGTTTTCCACCCTTAAAAATATTTAGTAACTAATGATGTATATTAATACATATACAAATTATATGCATAGATTTTCATAGTGTCAAGGCATGAAAACTGGTAAAGGCGCGATCTGTAATCGCGCCTCAATTAAGCTTACTTCTTATTGCCAAACCATTTTTGATAAATCTTATCATACTCGCCGTTCTTCTTGAGCTCATCTAAAGCCTTGTTGACTTTGTCGGCAAGTTCTTTATTATTCTTAGCGACAGCCAAGCCGTAATCTTCGGCATTGGCAACCTCACCAACCAGCTTAGCGTCCTTGCCGTCGGTTTGAGCTAAATAGTATTGGTTAACAGGAAGATCGTTTACAACAGCGTCAGCACCGCCGTTTACAAGTTCCATGTAAGCCTCGGAGTTGCTGTTGAACTCACGAACTTGCGCATTTTTTATTTTTTGAGCTTCTTTAGCCGATGTCGTGCCAATTTGCACGGCAATGCGTTTGCCTTCCAGATCTTTAAAGCTGTTTATTGTAGTGTTGTCTTTCTTAACAACAATCGACAATCCGGATTTATAGTAAGGCTGAGAAAAATTAACCTTCTGGGACCGCTCATCAGTAATGCTCATCGCTGATGCAACCATGTCAATCGAACCGGTTTGCAGCGCCGGAATCAGTCCGTCGAAGCCCATGTTCTGAATTTCAACCTGATAACCCATTTGCTTACCGACAGCCTTGGCAAGATCAATGTCAAAACCGGTATATTCTTTAGTTTTTTCATCTTGGAATTCAAACGGCGGGAAAGTAGCCTCAGCTCCTACTCTTAAAACTTTGGACTGAGCCGGCGTTTCCTGTTTACTGCAGCCAGCCAAGCCTAAAGTCAGGACAAAAAAGGCCAAAACTAGCAGTGCTATTGTCTTTTTAGACACTGTAAAACCTCCTATGATTTAAGTTTACATAAATAATTATACAGCTTTTTACATACTCAGCAACCTCGACAATTTCGGCCAATCCAATAAAAAAGAGTGCTATGACATAACATAGCACTCTTTGCTCACTTTTACTGCAGTTTTCAGTATTAGTCTTAGTTTGCCGGTTTAACCCCGAACCATTTTACGTAGATTTTTTCATATTCGCCGTTCTTCTTGAGCTCATCCAAAGCTTTGTTGATTTTCTCGCCAAGCTCAGCATTTTTCTTGGAAGTAGCTAAACCATAATCTTCCGAAGTCAGCGGCTCACCGACAACCTTAGCGTCTTTGCTGCCAGACTGAGCGATGAAGTAATCGTTAACGGGTTTGTCATTGATTACAGCGTCTACGCCGCCAGCTTTAAGTTCCATAAAAGCCTCAGGCGGATTGTTGAATTCGCGGACTTTAGCATTTTTAACCTTGCTAGCTTCTCTAGCGCCGGTTGTACCGATTTGTACGGCAATATTTTTGCCTTCCAGGTCTTTAAAGCTCTTAATGGTATTATTGTCGCTCTTAACAACAATGGTCAGACCCGATTTATAGTAAGGATTGGAGAAGTTAACTTTCTTAGCCCGTTCTTCAGTGATTGTCATACCCGAAGCAATAACGTCGATATTGCCAGCCTCAAGTGCCGGAATCAGACCATCAAAGCCCATGCTTACGATTTCTACCTCATAACCCATTTGCTTGCCGATCGCTCTGATCAAATCCATATCAAAACCAGTGTATTCTTTAGTCTTTTCATCTTGGAACTCAAACGGAGCAAATGCCGTCTCAGAACCAACTCTGATAACCTTCTTCTCCGGCGCAGCTGACTTTTCCGAGCCGCAGCCTGCCAATCCCAATGCCATTACAAACATTCCTAAAACGATAAGTGCAATAATCTTTTTAGACAATCAGATAACCCCCTCGTGTTTGTATAATTTACGTTTATAATTATACAACTAGTCCGTATAAATAATCAAGTCTTTTTATAAAATAAATAAGCCCGGTTTAACCCGGGCGTTGTTCCTAGTCAAGAAACTAATTATCTGCAGCTGTTTGAGCTTGTGCTTCTTCTTGTTCCCGACGAGCATTAAAACAATCACGGCAAAAGATAGGACGATCATTTCGCGGTTTAAAAGGTACTTGAGTCACCACGCCGCATTGAGCGCATACCGCTTCATGCATTTCGCGCTGCGCTGTACGACCCTCGCCGCCCTCACGATTCCGGCGTCTAATATCGCGACATTCGCGGCAGCGTGCAGGTTCGTTTTCGAATCCCTTCTCAGCATAAAATTGCTGTTCACCTACGGTGAAAACGAAATCTTTCCCGCACTCTTTGCATTTCAGAGTTTTGTCCTGGAAAGCCATTAAAGAAATCCCCTCACCTTATGCAGATTAAAAACCCTTGCTTAGCCGACCTGGTCTTTGACCCCACACTCGCCTGCTGGGAGGTTTGCTACTAGGACCTAACCCCTCACTACTACTCCTCTCGGACTACTAATTATTTTATACAACTGCCCGGCAGGGCTTACTTCTAAGCCGCACCATGCTCAAAGCCTACTTTGGGCTTCTTACGTGGATCGTTTCGCCTGCGACTGGCATCGATTTTCAACCACAGACCTAAGCAAATTGGTTCTTAGCTTAAATTATAGAAGCCATACCAGAAAAATGCAAGGAAAAAAAGATTTTTAGGCTTTTACCTATTCAAACTTTCCAATAACAAAAAAAGTCCCACGTGCCTTGAGGATTAAATTACCGTCTTCATCGATTATATCGGCCTCGGCAACCATAGTAGTTCTGCCGGTATGTATCACCTTGCCCACACCTTTAAGACCCATTTGAGGCTTAGCGCCCTTGATAAAGTTCATATTCATATCTAAAGTAACGACCTTGTTGCCGATAGTTGCGCAAGCAATCCCCATTGCGGTATCAGCCAGCGATGCCAATGCCCCGCCATGCGCTAAATTATAGAGATTGGTGTGCTTCTCGGTGTCAACCGGCATGATAAGCTCAGAATAACCTTCTTTCAAATCAGCAATCTTCATCTCTAAGAACTGTACAAACGGGTTGCGGTCGTATATTTCAAGTAAATACTCTTTCTTCATTGAAAACTGCGATGATGACAACTAAAAACCTCCTAGATTCCAGCGAATATCTTTTCAACTTCAACGACAAAACCGCTGAGCAGCGCAGAAGTAACTACCCCCTGCTGCTCAACCCTGGCCGCTAAGCAATATTTCCCTTCAGTTAATACAAATACTTCGACACTTTTTTCTTCGGGATCGACTATCCAATATTCTTTCACACCGTATTTCTCATACGTGCGGAACTTTTCGCGCAGATCGTAATAGGCATTTGAGGGTGAAAGGATTTCGACAATATCTGATGGGTTTTCCCTGGCGCCGGTGTCATAATAAATTCCCCGCCAATCAATTGACAAAGCGTACCTTCCGGCAGCTTAACATAGCCATCATATGTATAAGTCTTCTTAGCTGGAATTAAGTCATAAGCCAAATTGGTCTCTTTAATCATGTCGTCCATTTCCTCCCCTCCGTAATGAAGCTACTTTAAAGTAATTATAAGATTTACTAAATAAAAATGCAATGAAAGCCCCAATTCTATAACCGAAAAAACGCAAAAGGCGCAAAGGATAGAGGGGTTACATACGGTCCAAAAAAATCCCCTCTTGAGAGGGGTGACGGGGTGCGGTGTGTAATCGCCATAATACTTTTATATTCTTATATCCAATAACCGGCCAATCCCATAATAACGCCGATAAACCCCGCAGCAGTCATAAATACCGATGTGAGCACACGACTTCGGCTTACTTATCCCAGTCCGTTTAATAAACTTCACAGCGCTTCCCTGAGCGCGGCAAAATCGAACATATTCACCCACTAGCATATCAGGCCATCCACCATCACGCCTTACCCTTTGCGAGCGAGCAGTCCTAGCAACAGCACTAACACGCTTCTCAATACCTGCATAATAATCCAAGTAACCAACAACATTACCACTATACTTAGAAATAATCATGGCCTACCTCATAAAATATATTTGGTATATTTTATGAAAGGTAGGCCAGGTTATGCCTTTTTGTCACCGCGAGCGCAGCGCACCGATCTCAAATTTTGATTTCAACAAGATTTCTATTTACTTTCGTAGCAATCAGACGTTAACCACAAAAGGCTTATTAAAATAGTAGCCAGCTTGCTTACCCAGTACCGACTTCACAATCTCGTCGAGCATAGGCGCCAGATGTTTATCGCCAAAAATCAGTTTTTTAGCAGTTGAAGTATCGTCTTGCAGCGCAGCCAACAGTTTCTTATCGTCTAATTTCAATTTGCCCGTGTGTTTATCCAAACTCAATCCTAGCTTACGAAAATCATCCGAATCTTTACCGTTTAATAACTCCCGCACTTGATCGAGCAGTTTAGCGCCTTCACCGGTAATATAGGTTGACGATTTAATGATATCATCAAATTTGTTATAAGCTTTAACCAGCTTATCAACGGCGTCACGCGCCAGTACCTGAAAACTGGAACTGTCAGCCTCATCCTTAAGCAATCTACTCAGTAAACCACTTTTCGAAAAAGCCTTCAAGCTAGTTTGCAGCTCCTGTGCCGCCCCATTTAGACCAGTAATCTGTTTATTCACTTGCTGTAGCTTAGCATTGTCCTGAACAGAGTAAGAACTGGCGCTATAATTAGTTATACCAGCAGAACGGGCATAAAACTGAAGCAATGAAGTTGTACCAAGCGAGGTTATTCCTGTCATAAACTATTCACCTTCTCAGCTTTGCCTGTCAAACCGGACACCTACCGGCCTGGAGCCACCAATGTCATAGGCCTGTGATACCGACTGCTGCTGCTTAGCTTGATTTAAGAACAGCCGGAGCTTTTGCATTATTACTTGGTTTTGAGCACGAATGCTAGTCAGAACTTCCCGGCCTTCCGGCGTTTTCTTATAATCGTCGGTGCATTCGTCAATTTTCTGCTGCAAACTTTCTCGCTGCCGCATTATTTCAAAAAATAGGTCATAGTCCTGCTTATCCAAAAACTTGGCCATCTCACGGGTGAGGAACAAATATTCATTCCAGAGCCTTTTTGCCACTTACCTCGCCACCGCCCGATTAGATCGCACCAGTTTCATAGCTTCGACCCATGTATCTCGCATTTCGGTAAGCATATTCTTAGCTTCACTAAGCTGCTGAATATCCTTCTTAATATTGCCTTGAATAAGGCAGTGCTCAATATAGTCGTAAAGAGCCAGCCAAGTTTTAGACATTTCAATCTTCATATCGAGCGTACACATAAACTCACGGACAATATCCTGGGCCCGCAAATTAGCGCTATGAGACTTTTCCTTATCGCCCAGCTCAAGCGCCTTTATACTTTCATTAACAAAACGAATCGCCCCGTTATATAACATTAAAGTTAAGTTTTCCGGAGAAGCAGTCATTATCTGTTGATTCTTATAAGCATTCGCTGTAGTGTTCGCATTCATCTATATATTCCTCCCTAAAAACTAAACTTTTTAACTGCTAAACTGCTGCAAGAGCCACATACTCTGCTGATTCATTCTATTAAGGGCCGCTTCCATAGCATCAAACTGCTTATAGTAGCGGTTTTCAATCTGCGTTAAGCGATCATTCATAGCATAAAGACGATCATCATAGTCTTCAAGCTGTTTCGCTAAACTACTGGTTGTATCAGTTGCATTGGGATAACCGGCAGTATCCTTAATTTTTTTCATCGAGTTATTTAGCTGATCATACAACCGATTGGCTATGCCTTGTTTAGCAGCAGTATCACCGCTATTACCAAAAATTTTTGCTACAATTTCCGGATCTTCCTCAAGGGCTTTTCTCAGCTTAGTCTCATCAACGTATAACTTCCCGCCGTTACTTGCATCACTGGTCAATTTTCCGTCTTCATCAACATACGAACCGGTATTTATGCCGATAGACGACGCTGTTTTGTACTTTCCGGTCAATCCCTCAATAGGATTAGTAAAATTGAGACGGGCAGAAGATACAATCTCCGAAAGCAGCGAATCCCGCCGCAGCATGCCGCTCTTGGCTTTTTCTTCCCAGGCCTTAATATCAGCTTCTTTCATATCGGCCTTCTGAGCATCGGTAAGCGGCATAAAGTCGCGGTATTTGGTTTCGTTTAGTTCGGTATTTAAGGCCGACATGTATGTATTGTAGGTATCGACAAATGCTTTTACGTTTGCAATTGTTTTTTCAATGTCGGCATTAATATTAATGGTGGTAGCCGTTCTTACACCAGTGTTTGGATCTTTATAGCTTTCTGCCTTAAGATTATAAGATACTCCTGAAACTTGAAAGCTGTTTGACTCTCTCTCCAGCTTTACTCCATCAATTTCGACTATTGCATTTTTGCCAGTAAAAACAAGATCACCATCAGAATTAGGGTTTATCTTAAGCTTATCAGTAATAAACTCAAGAGCGTCACTATTACTTCCGGTAAAATCAACTTTAGCCGATTCCCCAGTCTTGTTGCTGTATATGTAGAAACGGTCAAGGGTGGCGTCATAGTTAGCTTTTATATCCGCGCCTGCATTGTTTAAGCCGCTTACTACGTCATATATTGTAGTTTGGTCCGTAATAGTGATATTGACATTTTTGCCGTTTACTACAAAATTCAGCTCAGTATTATCAGCCGCATTATAACCAAACTGATTAACGAGCGTATCTTTTGATGTTCCGGTAGTTATTGAACCGGTACTTGACAGTTTTACACCATCTGCTAACTGCTCTACAATAATCGAATGAGAAACATTAGCCGCATCGGCATTTGCTGTCGCTGAAACTACAGCATCATTTGTTGATGTCACCTGCTTGGGCTGGAGACTGGCTGACTTTCGAAAGTCAAAAATTGTATTGTTCCGTAGGTCCTGCGTCAGCGTATATATCGTGTTATAGTCCTTCTTCTTCCACTCAAGCTGGGTCTTCTGCTGCCAAACTTTATCATAACTAGCCCGACGAGCCTTCATTAAATCCTTGACCATTTGGTCGACGTCAATGCCCGAGCCACTTAGGCCATAGGTACGCATCACCATTTAGAATCACTCCCCATTATCAACTACACCTTTTTATCTAATAATAAACCAACATAATCTCTTATCTTGGCAATGGTATCCAGCATTTCATGCGGTGGAAATTCCTTCAACACCTTATTGTCTCTTGTATCAACTACCCGAACAATGAGACGATTGGTTTTTTCATGTACCGAAAATTGAATATCAGAGTTAACCATCTCAAGAAACTTGTTCATCTCATATGTTAGCTCGCTAAGCTCTCTCTCAC
The DNA here is from genome assembly GCA_012523975.1 of Veillonellaceae bacterium. Classification (NCBI taxonomy): domain Bacteria; kingdom Bacillati; phylum Bacillota; class Negativicutes; order Veillonellales; family Veillonellaceae; species Veillonellaceae bacterium. The sequence goes on along the minus strand of JAAYSF010000003.1, from coordinate 269 downwards.
TAAGCGGTTTGTTTAAGTCGAACTTAGCTTTTTCCGCCGAACTTCCCTGTTCTGGGTTGCTTTGTTCCACTGCCTTGTTGGCAGCATCGGCCTGTCCCATTTGACTGCTGCTGACAGAATTATAATTTTGCTGAGTGCTTATCTGCTTCAACGCGCTGACTTCCATGTCCAACACCTCAATATAAACATTCTCATATATGTTATCGAAAGAAATTGCCTAGTTCTTTAGACCTAAAATAAAAAAACTGACAAATTTCTTTGTCAGTCAG
>JAAYSF010000002.1 GCA_012523975.1 Veillonellaceae bacterium | reverse complement strand
TCGGTAGCATGCACACAGCAAGGCAATAAATTAATCGAAGATTTCATGGAGAACAACAACTTTAATCCTGTTTATGAATGGATACCTGCCGGTAGCAAAAAAGCTGGTCTTGATATCAAAGCCATGCCGTATTATATCTTCCGGGCGTATGACTATCCCGAGCATTACGTTGACGCCCCAAAAGAGGCCAAAGAAGAACTGCTGCTAAATATCCGGCTGGCCCTGCGCGAAATGCTTGAGAAAGCCGGTCAGGGCTATGTATACTCGTTCTGGCCTGACGTTTTAACATTAAAGGAAATCGGCAATCCGCGTGATATTGCCGAGTATTTTGGCTTATGGGAAGAAAATGATGACTTTACTGCCAAAAATATTGTTGTCCAATGCCGTCAAAATACCAACTATGATATCGTCCGGTATGCCGCTCACCCGTTTTTTCTTCAGGGTTATACGCTCTGCGCAAACGGCGAAAACACCTTTTATACCAAAAATAAAGAGTTTCAGAAGTCGCTGCACCGCGGTTACATTGGTTTCGAATCAGATTCACAGAACTTCCTGTATACGCTCCACTATGTTTTACACGAACTTAAATGGCCGCTTAAGTACTATAAGCATGTTATTACGCCGCTGCCGTTCTCCGAGATTTTAAACCGTCCCGACCGGGCGGAACTTACGGCAATTCGGCAGTCGCTGGGCCATCTTGAGATAAATGGGCCTAATACCATCATTGCTATGCTGCCCAGCGGCGATATGATAACCTGCTGTGATTCCAAAAAACTCCGGCCCGTTGTTGTAGGGCGCGATGATACAACGCTGGCAATAGCCTCAGAAGTTTGCGGCATTAACGCTATCCTGCCTAATCGTGATAAAACTTTAGATATTTACCCGAATGAACGCGAGGTTGTCTTGATTAATGGGAGATTGGAGGTAGAAAGATGGAAACAGTAAGAACGCAGGATATTACGGCAAATGACCTGCCGTGGGTTATTCAATACTTGCCTGAAAGATGCACAATGTGCGGCAGCTGTATAGCGGCCTGTACTTTCAATGCCATTGAGGCGTCGGTTGAGCGGCGGTCGATAACCATCTCTACCGGTCATCAGCCATCTCCTGATCAGCGGCATACGGCCGTTCCGGTAATAAAACAAAAGGTCAGCTTGACGAACGCCTGTGTAGGCTGCGGAATGTGTGAAAAGGTCTGTCCGAATAAGGCCATCAAACCAATCCGTAATAACGATTCGCGGCAAAACCTGCTGGCGCGGGCGGGCGGCGCAACCATTAAACGGGGCGGACGCACCAACCTGAATGCTGACCGTACTCTTGACAAGATTGTTGTGGGGCGGATTTCCCAAATGACCGACCCATCACTGGACTCAGAGCGTCATACCTTCGATATCTTAGCACCGTTTGGGCGGGTTTTAGCGCCCAAAGAGCTGCCGTTAGCCGCGACAGCCGGCGAATTAAAGCTAACTACTACGCCGCCGCCGGTCAATTGGATTTATCCGGTAATATTCAGTGATATGTCGATCGGAGCGTTGTCGACCCGGGCCTGGGAGGCTATTGCAATAGCTACGGCCTACCTCAACGAAAAGCATAACCTTCCCATCCGGATGTGTTCGGGTGAGGGCGGTATGCCGGTAAAACTAATGCAGTCCGAATATCTGAAATACACCATACTGCAAATTGCTTCAGGTCATTTTGGCTGGAACCGAATTATCAAAGCCATGCCGCAGATGAAAGTTGACCCGGCCGGAATTTTGATAAAAGTTGGCCAAGGGGCTAAGCCAGGCGACGGCGGACTGCTGCCGGCAGCTAAAGTTGCTCCTCACGTTCAGGCCATTCGCGGTGTGCCTAAGGCTGACCTCATGTCGCCGCCAAATCATCAAGGTCTGTATTCCATTGAAGAATCAGTTCAGAAAATGTTCTTATCCATGAATGCCGCCTTTAAGTTCCGGGTGCCGGTAGCCATTAAATGCGCGGCCTCAGCCACCTCGGTATCGGTTTATAATAACCTTTTGCGCGATCCGTATAAAATCTGCGGCGGGTTTTTCCTGGACGGTATTCAAGGAGGAACAGGCGCGGCAAATGAAATTTCTCTGGATCATACCGGACACCCGATTGTGTCCAAAGTGCGGGAATGCTATCTTGCGGCCGTCAAACAGGGCAGTCAAGGTCAAATTCCCTTATGGGCGGGCGGTGGTGTCGGCTTGACAGGCAACGCAGCTGCCGATGCCTTCAAACTCATCTGTCTGGGTGCTAATGGGGTATTTATCGGCAAAATCCTTACCCAGTTATGCGGCTGTGTCGGCAATGAGCAAGGCCGCTGCAATTCCTGCAGCACCGGAAAATGCCCAACCGGCATTTGTACTCAGGATCCGCGGCTTGTACGTCGTCTTGATATCGACAAAGCGGCCCAAAACATTGTTGACTATATGCTGGCGCTTGATGTTGAACTCAAAAAATTGATGGCGCCGATCGGCAACAGCACACTGCCGGTAGGCCGGTCAGACGCTTTAGTTACAACCGATAAAGCGATTGCTGATAAGCTTGACATTCAATTTGCATGCTAGGAGGGGGGCTAAGATGTTTAAAATTAATACGATAAACGGCAACGAGCGTATGTCAACCCAAAGCTTGCTTGAAGCTATCAATCAAGCTTTAACGGCGGGCGAAACAGAGTTTAAAATTCAAGGCTCCGGCCAACATGACATTGGCGGACCGCTTTGGCATCCGGAAGGAAAGACTTTAAAGTTTTACGTTGAGAATCCCGGTCAGCGCGTCGGCTCGATGTGCCTGCCGGGAACTGAGATAGTGGTAGAGGGACCGGCACCGGCTGATATCGGCTGGCTTAATGCCGGCGGCAGAATCGTTGTCAAAGGCGATGGCGGCGACACCACCGGCCATTGCGCAGCAGCCGGTACAATTTATATCGGCGGCCGGGCCGGCACCCGTTCCGGATCGCTGATGAAGCATGACCCGCTTTATGAGACGCCGGAATTATGGGTGCTAAAAAACTGCGGCAGTTTCTCGTTTGAATTTATGTCAGGCGGTATTGCTGTAGTATGCGGCTATGACTGTGAACAATTTGACTCTGTCTTAGGCGACCGCTCTTGCGTTGGCATGGTTGGCGGAACGCTCTACTATCGGGGTAAAGCTGCCGGCTTGTCAGTTAAGGATGTTAAGATATCGCCACTTGGCGCCCAAGATATTGAATATCTAGTCGGCAAGATGGAGGACTTTTTAGCTTCGATTGACCGCACAGAACTGCATGAGCAGTTAACTAACTGGCAAGAGTGGAATAAGGTTACGCCACTGACCTATGATGAGCGTCCTAAAAAGGTGCATAGCGATATCAGAGCCTTCCGGACTCAGGAATGGGTTCCGCAAGGTATCTTCAGCGACGTTGTCAATGATAGTCTTGAAGTCGTTGGCCTGGTGGCACGGGGAATTCATCGCCAGCGGGTGCCGGTCTGGGAGAACGGCCTGTATGCTGCCCCCTGTGAATTTAATTGCCCGGCCTCCATTCCTACGCAGCACCGCTATAATTTGCTGCGTGAGGGCAAAACTCAGCAAGCTTACCAGTTGGTTCTTGATTATACCCCTTTTCCCGGCTCGGTCTGCGGCTCAGTGTGTCCTAATCCCTGCATGGACGGTTGCACAAGACAAAATATCGACTTTTCGGCTCAAATCGGTGATCTCGGCATGATGTCAGCCAATATTAAAGTTAAAGCTGCAGCTGCCGGCAATGGCCGCAGCATTGGCATAATCGGCGGCGGGGCCGCCGGCCTTACCGCAGCTTGGCAACTGGTGCGGGACGGTTATAGCGTAACAGTTTACGAGGCTGATAATAAGATGGGCGGCAAGATGGAACAGGTTATTCCCCGCTCCCGCCTTGCGCCGGATGTTCTCAGAAATGAGCTTAATCGAATAGCATCACTTGGCGTAAAGTTTAGAACTAAAACCAAAGTAGATAAAGCTAAGTTTGAAGAGATAAAAGGCAGCCATGATGCCGTAATTGTGGCAACCGGCAGTCATGCCGCCAAGCTTCCGCCTTGGCCGGGTAAAGAAAGACTGATTCCGAGCATTGATTTTCTAAAAGCCATTAATCGCGGCGAACGTCCGCAAGTGGGTGAGCGGGTTGTTGTAATCGGCTGCGGCAATTCCGGCATGGACGCGGCTGTTGGCGCCTATGAAATGGGTGCCAAAGAGGTAGTCTGCATTGACATCCAAAAACCGGCCGCTTTTGCCAAAGAGATTAAGGCCGTCGAAAATTTGGGCGGAAAACTTGTATGGCCGGTATATACTAAAGAAATAACAGCGGCTGGCGTAGTAACCCAAAGCGGTGACTTAATTGAAGCCGACAGCGTAATAATCAGTATCGGCGAAAACCCGGTATTAGACTTTCTGCCCGCTGACGTACCAATTGAGCGCGGCCTGTTAAAGCCGAATGATGACTACAGTATTGAGCAAGGGGTTTTTACAGCCGGTGATACAATTAAACCCGGACGGTTGGTGGACGCTATAGCCGCTGGACGTCAGGCCGCCTTGGCGGTGGAAGCCTACTTGAACGGCGATTTATTTATGGCCGAGGGAAAAAACCGCATTCCAGCTGTGCGCCTGGCAGAAGGATACTTTAAAAAGTGCCATACCTGTGAAGCCCCAAAAGCTCATGAGGATTATAACCGCTGTATAAGCTGCGGAACTTGCCGCGACTGCCATATGTGCTATATGTCTTGCCCGGAAAAGGCAATTTCGCGGCAACTGATGCCGGACGGCTCCTTCGAATATAGTTCAGATCCTGATAAGTGCATTGGCTGCGGTATTTGTGCCGGAGTATGCCCTTGCGGCATTTGGACAATGAAAGCAAATAATTAGCTGAATAAGCCTCTTTTCCGGCGTCAACACTAATAGTGATGCTGAAAGGGGCTGAATTTTTGAATCAGATTCAAGAAATTGAGGCTATAATTGAGAAATTACGGACACGGCTGCATGAGACGGCCAAGGGGCGATGCCTTACTGACCCTGAAGTGGTAAAAGCAAGCCAGGAGTTAAACCAAAAGTTGAATGAATATGAACGGTTACTGACAGAAAAGTGTAATTCCAAACAAGGGCGCAATAAATAAAGTTGCGTCCTTGTCAACGTATTGACTGCGAGAAGCTAATTAAGCATATAAATAAAGCAGGACATTGGGGCAGGAGTGCTTAATTATCACGGATGAGGAACAGAAGGGGGCTATTAAATGAGCGGCAACCTAAAAATCGGCATTTGTCAATTGGCCGTAGTCGATGATAAAAATGAAAACCTGCGCAAAGCAGCCGCCATGGTGGCAGAGGCCGCTAAGCAAGGCTGTCAGATAGCAGTACTGCCGGAGATGTTTAATTGTCCTTATCAATCAGAGCTTTTCCCCCAGTATGCTGAATGCTATCCCGGCGAAACTACCCAGCTGTTAGCTAGACTGGCTGAACAGGAAAAGATCGTTATTGTCGGCGGATCGATACCAGAGCGGGACGGCGCTAATGTGTATAATACATCTTTCATATTTGACAATACCGGAGCCCTGCTGGGCCGACATCGAAAAGTACATCTATTTGATGTTGACATTAAAGACGGAACAGTGTTTAAGGAGTCTGAAACATTGACTGCCGGACGCGAAATTACTGTTATAACGGCCGGCGGAATTACCTTTGGGGTTGGAATCTGTTATGATATCAGGTTTGTTGAAATGGCCCGGGCCATGATCGATAAAGGTGCCAAGCTGCTTATTTATCCGGCGGCTTTCGGACTAGTGACCGGCCCGGCTCACTGGGAACTGCTGATGAAGTCGCGGGCTGTTGATAATCAAGTCTTTATTATCGGAGCCGCTCCGGCGACTACACCAGGCGTAAAATATCAAGCCTACGGCCACTCAATAGCTACCGACCCTTGGGGAAAAATCCTGGCAGAAGCTGGTGCCAATGAGACATTGCTGACGGTGGAGCTTGACCTTGCCGTAATTGACAAGGTCCGTGAAGAACTACCCATTTTAAAACATCGCCGGCTGGATATTTATAGATAAAATATTTACACATTTTTTGCGGAATGCTAATATAATGGAATAGGATCAAGCGGCCGATCGTATTCGGTGCAGCTGGCATGGCGGCATAGCCTGCGGACCTAAATTCCGCAGGTGTTTTTTGTGCTTTAGACTAAAGATTCAGTTTGCGTGGAGGGGTAAGTTTTGGAAACCGAGTTAATCCGGGAGAAACGAAATGTGGCTTTCCTGTCGATAATCTCTAATTCATTGCTTGTTGTACTCAAATTAGTTGTTGGTTTCTATACCGGAGCAGTAAGCATAATTTCAGAAGCCGCACATTCAGCAGTCGATTTGCTGGCTTCAATGGTAGCTTTCTACGCCGTAAAAAAATCTGGGAAACCGCCAGACGATAATCATGCCTATGGCCATGGCAAATTTGAGAATCTTTCCGGAGCAGTTGAGGCAATTCTAATTGTCCTAGCTGCGGTGTGGATAGTGTATGAGGCTGCGGAAAAATTTAAGACGACGGTGGTGCCTGACTTTATTGAATATGGCATTGGTATTATGGTGATATCAATTGTCGTAAACTATTGGGTGTCAGGAAGACTGATGACGGTTGCCCGTAAGGCTGAATCGCATGCCCTGGAGGCTGACGCGCTTCATCTTAGGGCAGATATTTGGACATCGCTCGGTGTACTGATTGGGTTAGCCGTTATTAAGGTTACCGGATTGGCTTGGATTGACCCTGTTATTGCCATTATTGTGGCCGTGATAGTATTCAAAGCGGGTTATGGTATGACTAAGAAAAGCCTTAAAGAGCTGACTGATGTCACTCTGCCGCCAGAGGAAGAGGAAGCCATAATTGCAATAATTAATAGTCATCCCGAGGTGATTTCCTTTCACCGCCTGCGTACGCGGCGCTCGGGAAGTTATCGGTTAATTGATATGCACCTCATCTTAAATAAAAATATGCACTTAGACAAAGCGCATGCTGTATGTGATGAAATAGAAGCCGAGATTAAGTGTAAGTTCGGTCTGTGTGATGTTATTATTCATTTAGAGCCATGTGACTATCACGAGGACTTTGGTTTTTGTCCGCTGCCTGACAAAAAAGAATAGGATAGCGTTTTATAAAGCATATTGAAAAACCGCACAACAAAAGTTTTTGCTGTGCGGTTAGCTGTATATTGTCTGGTCTGCCGGCTAATCTTTTTTGATATCTTTCTCGATATTTTTAGGGGCTTCTTTTTTTGTTCCTGTCGCGGTTTTTTCTTGCTGAGGTTCGCGCGGTTTTAGATTGCATAGGGCCTCATTGACGATTGTTTCGAGAATTTCATCAGTACAGCAGGACGCTGGCGGCGGGCACTTTGGCTGCTTCGGTTTGGGACAGGGCTTGTTAGTATGCGTGGGCGCGGTTGGTGGAGGGGGAGAAGTAGTAGGTCCGCCAATCGGGGGCTGAGGGCCGAAACAGGAAATATCACAGTTATTCTCCAAAAGCCGCCGGACTATTTCAAGCTGGATAATGAGCTCGGCCGTTCCGAGTGGAGTATCTGTTTCAGGACAACGTCCGGTTGTAACTAGTTGAAATATATCAAGCGGCGCGCAAGTAACACTCAGAAATTCGCTGCTGTAAGCAATTTTACAGCATAAAAGCTCCAGCAGAATATCGATAAGCGTTCCGCAGTGATCGAAGCGCAAAACAGCCCTTTTAAACATTTCTTCCGGAACGCCGGGAATTCGCCCGATCTCTTCCGCGGCGCCTACTAACAAACGATAAGATGACACTAAGGATGAAAAACTAGGTATTACGGCGTTAACATCCGACAAAATAACATCGGTTATGGGCGGAGCAGATACTGTAGTCTGTCGCTTCATCGAGATCACCCCTCGCGCTTACTACAGCATTATATGCAGCCGCTGGCTAATTGGTTAACCACAGGAAAAGAGGAGTTTTTCCGGCAAGGTATAAATATCAAAAGATGGCGTAATAATGGCTAAAGATACTTAAATTTACTAATGTTTTAATGGCAAGGAGGGAATTGGCATGGTTAAACTTACGGCCTATACCAAGTGCGGGGGCTGAGCTGCCAAAATCGGGCCTGGAGCCCTGGCACACGTGCTGTGTCAATTGCCTAAACCCACAGACCCTAATTTATTAGTCGGAATAGAAACAGCTGACGATGCTGGCGTTTACAAATTAGATGACAATATAGCGCTAATCCAAACAGTAGATTTCTTTACGCCTATTGTCGATAATCCTTATCTCTTTGGTCAAATCGCTGCGGCGAACAGTCTCAGTGATGTATATGCTATGGGGGCGAAGCCGCTGACGGTAATGAATATCGTGGCTTTTCCCAACAGCAAGCTGGACGGTCAGGTTTTGCTCAAGATATTAGAGGGCGGCTGCGCCAAGGTCATGGAAGCCGGTGCCGTTGTTGTCGGCGGGCACACCGTAGATGACGATGAGCCTAAGTATGGCTTGAGTGTGACCGGAATTTGTCATCCTGATAAGGTGCTGACTAATGCTAATGCTAAGCCGGGAGATGCTTTAATCCTGACCAAGCCGATTGGAACCGGAGTGCTGGCAACGGCAGCCAGGGCTGATATGTTTCCTGACGGCTCGGCAGCGGCTGCTCAAAGCATGGCTAAACTCAACCGTAAGGCAGCCGAAGTCATGGCTTGTTTTCCGGTAAATGCCTGCACTGATGTAACAGGCTTTGGTCTATTGGGCCATATTTACGAGATGGCATCAGGCAGTAAAGTAAATATAAAAATCGCCGCCAATGCTGTGCCGCTATTGCCGGAGGCGGCAGAAGCAGCCAAAATGGGACTTGTGCCGGCCGGAGCTTATGCCAATCGCGGCTATTTATCGACAGTAGAATTTGCGCAGGCGGTGCCTGAAAATATTCGTGATTTATGTTATGACCCGCAGACTTCGGGCGGGCTTTTAATCAGTATCCCTGCAGATCGTGCCGCAAGTCTGCTCGATGTGCTGCATAAGGCTGGCGTTATTGAAGCAGCCGTTATCGGGGAGATTACTACGCATGGAAAGGGTGAGATATATGTCTATTGATGTTGATGCTAGAGGTCTTGCCTGCCCGCAGCCGGTAATTGGCGTTAAAAAAGCGCTTGACAGCATTGCTGAGGGAACTATTACCGCCATTGTCGATAATAGTGTTGCCAAGGAGAATGTTATTAAGTTTGCAACAGCCAACAATTGCGGGGTAAGCGTCAGCCAGCAAGGTAATCATTATTACATAAAAATAACCAAAGGAAAGGCAGTGCCAACCGAGCAAACCTTAAACCAGCCTCAAACGGCTAATGGTAAGCTGGTCTATCTAATATCGCAAGATACGCTTGGTCATGGCAGCGCTGAACTAGGCGGAGTGCTAATGAAATCATTTATGTTCACCCTGCTTGAGCGGGATCCGCGGCCTGACGTTATAATGTTTATCAATGCCGGCGTTAAGCTGACTGTTGAGGGGTCGCCCGTGCTCGAACATTTAAGTCAGTTAAGCAGCCACGGGACCCAAGTATTATCCTGCGGAACCTGTCTGGATTTTTACGGCTTGAAAGACAAATTGGCCGTTGGGTCGGTTACTAATATGTTTACCATCGTTGATGAACTGTCATCAGCGGCTAAGGCAGTTACGTTATAATGGCCATCTATCAAGACTATGACCGTCTTGTTTCATTGCCTTCGGTTCACCACGCTATCGGGGCGGAGAAGGTACTAATTGCCGCCGGTATAAAAATAGTTGCCATGCCCACGCCGCGGGAAATTGACATAAGCTGCGGTCAATGTTTATTGTTTAAAGCAAACGATCAAGCAGTCGTGATGGAAATTTTGCGAAAGCACCAGATAAAGTGGTCGAAACTGTTTTACCGCGATGCCGCTAAACGGCTATATGAGGAATTGGCCAGCTTTGGGGAGGATACCGATGTATGAATATACGACCCCGGACTTTTGGATAATATCCGGAAATAAAGCTATCAGGATTATACTTATAATTTTGGTAGCAAGCATTTTTCTAAAGGTTTTAAATCTGATTGTCAGCAGGGTGTTCTTCCCTAATTTCAGTCATACAGCCTTCCGCTTTGACGAAAAGCGCGCAAGAACCTTTAGTCAACTGTTTCAAAGTATTGCGAGGTATATAATCTATTTTTTCGCTATTATATTGATTCTGCAGGAATTTCACATTGATACTACCTCGCTTATCGCAGGCGCCGGTATCATCGGGTTAGCTGTCGGTATCGGCGCTCAAAGTCTGATAAGAGATTTTGTTACCGGATTCTTCGTGATTTTGGAAGATCAATATGCTGTCGGCGATTATGTTGTAATCGGTGATATGGCCGGAATCGTGGAGGAAATTGGTTTTCGCGTTACCAAGCTGCGCGATGGCAACGGCGTCCTGCATATAATTCCGCACGGCGCTATTACGCGAATTAGCAACCATACAAGGGGCCATATGGTTGCAACGGTAAATGTTTCGGTATCATACCAAGCTGATATTGACAAAGTGCTGGCGCTTTTAAACAATGCCTGCAGCGAAATAGAACAAGCTATGCCTGAAGTGCTTGAAGGGCCTAAGGTAGTCGGTGTTGTTGATTTGCGGCCAGGTGAGGTAATCATTCGAATTACCGCTAAAACTGTGCCCTTGCAGCAAACAAAGGTTGAAACGGCGCTGCGGTATAAGATAAAATTATTATTTGATGACGCAGCAATTCCGCTGCCAACGACATCACTAATCAGGTAAGGTGGTAAAATAAATGAATTTTGTCCGCTATGACATTGGCGATATCGTAATCATGAAAAAAGAGCATCCCTGCGGCTCGAACCGTTGGGAAATAACTCGAACCGGCATCGACTTCGGCCTAAAATGTTTGGGCTGTGGACGGAGGGTAATGGTGCCGCGACCCAAGTTCGAAAAGGCGGTCAAGTCGATTGCCCAAAAGGCCGGTCAAGAGCAGGGGACCTAATTAGGCTTACAGGCTATTGAAATCTTAAACCAGATAATCTAAAATTAGAAAAGATTTATAACAATAATTAAGGTGGAATAAAATTAATGAGCACAAACTTAGAAGTCGGCATTGTAGGACTTCCTAATGTCGGCAAAAGTACCTTGTTTAATGCTATCACTAAGGCCGGAGCAGAGGCTGCAAACTATCCGTTTTGCACCATTGAGCCCAATGTCGGGGTTGTTGAAGTGCCTGATGAGCGAATATGGAAACTGACTGAAATGAATAAGCCCAAGAAAACCATTCCGGCTACAATGCGGTTTGTTGATATCGCCGGGTTGGTTAAAGGCGCATCCAAGGGGGAAGGTCTGGGTAATAAGTTTTTGGCCCATATCCGTCAAGTCGATGCGGTTGCCCAAGTAGTACGCTGTTTTGACGATAGCAACATCACCCACGTTGAAGGCGGGTTAGATCCCCTGCGTGATATTGAGATTATTAATACCGAGCTTTGCCTGGCTGATTTAGAGACGGTTGAAAAGCGTGTTGAGCGCAGCCATAAGCTCGTTAAAAGCGGCGATAAAAAGGCGCAGGCCGAAGTGGCGCTGCTAAACCGTATCCGGGAAACATTGGAACAAGCTCAGCCCGCTCGTCGTGTTGAGATGACTGAAGACGAGGCCGCGCTTATCCGCGACCTCAATCTTATGACTTTAAAACCGGTATTGTTTGTTGCAAATGTCAGTGAAGATGAGATTGCAAATCCTGATGACAACAAGTATGTCCAACAAGTAAAGGAATACGCTGCGCAGGAAGGCGCCGAAGTAGTTGCTGTTTCAGCTAAAGTTGAGTCGGAGATTGCTGAACTTGATGACGATGAAGCCAAAGAATTTTTGGCTGAACTTGGTGTTGAGGAGTCCGGACTGGACAAGCTGATTAAAGCCAGCTATAAGCTGCTCGGCTTAATCAACTATTTTACCGCTGGCGAACAGGAAGTGCGGGCTTGGACTATTGTCAGAGGCACGAAAGCGCCGCAGGCAGCCGGAAAAATCCATAGTGATATTGAACGCGGCTTTATACGCGCCGAAATTGTTTCCTTCAATGATTTGATGGCGGCGGGCAGCCAGAGCGCAGCCCGGGAAAAAGGCCTTGTTCGGTTGGAAGGCAAGGAATACGTCATGCAAGATGGTGACGTGACATACTTTAGATTCAATGTATAAAACGCAGGTTGTAGAATTTGAGCAGGGTGCTATTTCAGCACCCTGTTTTTGATTTGGAATATTGTTACAATACGCAGGAATAAAATCAATTGTGTAGAATTAACAAACTAGTCAGAAAAGGGGGTATATAAATGATTAAAAGAGCGGGAACGTTTAATGAAGAAATTAGACCTAATATGTTAGGCGGCAAAGGCGAAGTTAAGCTTATGCATCTCATGGAAGGCGGCGAGTTTCAAGGTAAAGGTCGCTTGTTTTCCATCAATACCATTAAACCTGGCTGCTCAATCGGTTCACACCAGCATAAAGGTGATGTCGAAGCCTATTACGTATTAAAGGGCGAGGCCACCTATTATGATAATGGCGAAAGGACAATCCTCAAACCTGGCGACATGGCTTTCACCGATAATATGCAAAGCCATGGTATTGAAAATGAAGGAACGGAAGACGTTGAAGTACTGGCTCTGATTCTTTACGCTTAGAATAATATCAGGCGCAGCAGAAGCTGCGCTTTTTTTAATATATCAGAAAGTATAAAATTTGAGTGCTCTTGACAGGAGAAACGACGTGGGTTTGGGGAATTAGGGTTACATGGAAAAAAGCATCCTGTGGCGAATCTTTTTTGACGTAAAGCAGAAC
>JAAYSF010000001.1 GCA_012523975.1 Veillonellaceae bacterium | reverse complement strand
TCGCCACTAAGAACTTATTGCTAAGTTCTCCGTTCGACTTGCATGTGTTAAGCACGCCGCCAGCGTTCGTCCTGAGCCAGGATCAAACTCTCCAATAAAGTTATATTATTGGAGCCTTGATGGCTCTTATAATCAATAAAGAAATTATTAGTTGTGCTTCGAAAAGCACCGCACATCTGGCATATTGTTTAACCTTACATTGTTCAGTTTTCAAGGAACATTACCGTGATACCAGTTGATTTCACATCTGTTATCAGCGACTTTTATATGCTATCATAACTTATTTGTTATGTCAACATATTTATTTTGTAATTTTTTGTCGCCTTGTTGCGGCGACTTTTATATATTAGCACATTTATAATTAATGTGTCAATATTCCTTTTTTAGTTGTTTTTTGCAACATAATTCGCATTGACGCAGTAATTATGTTATCACAATTCCTCTATGGTTGTCAACGCTGGAAAGCAAAATAAGGCGAGCTAAAGCTCGCCTTATTCTTAATCGCGATGCCGCATATGCGGGAACAGAATAACATCGCGTATTGAGTAACTATCTGTGAGCAGCATAACCAATCGGTCAATGCCAATACCCAGTCCTCCAGTCGGAGGCATACCATATTCAAGTGCCGTAACATAATCGCGATCCATCATATGTGCCTCATCATCGCCTGATTCACGTTGGGCAACTTGATTAAGGAAACGGCCTTCCTGATCGATTGGATCATTCAGCTCAGAGAAGCCATTTGCCATTTCGCGAGCAAAAATAAAGGCTTCGAAACGATCGGTGATTTCAGGATTATCTTTATTACGCTTAGCCAATGGCGATATTTCTGTCGGATGACCAGTTATAAAAGTCGGCTGAATTAGATGTTCTTCAGCAACTTCTTCAAAAACTTTATTTAAAATGCCACCAATGCCGTCTTTAGGTTCGTATTTTACATTAAGCTTGTCAGCAGCCGCGCGGGCTTCTTCAAGTGTTTTAATTTCGTCAAAATCAACGCCGCTAAACTTTTTAACAGCCTCCGGCATCGTCATCCTGTTCCAAGGCGGAGCCAAATCAATCTCAGTACCCTGATAAGTTATTTTGGTTGTACCAAGCACTTCTTGGGCTATACCCGAGATAAGCTCCTCAGTCATACGCATAACATCTTCATAGTCAGCATAAGCCTGATAGGTTTCAACAAGCGTAAATTCCGGATTGTGTCTCACTGATATTCCTTCATTACGGAATACGCGGTTAAGCTCGTAAACCTTCTCAAAACCACCGACAATCAGCCGTTTTAGATATAGTTCGGGCGCAATCCGCATATAAAGTGTCATATCCAACGCGTTATGATGCGTAACGAAAGGTCTCGCCGCTGCCCCTCCGGCAATTGGATGCATCATTGGGGTTTCAACCTCTAAAAATCCGCGGTCGTCTAATAAACGACGCAGAGATTTTATAATCTTGCTACGTAATACAAAGGTTTTTTGCACCTCGGGATTAACAATAAGATCAAGATAACGCTGACGATAGCGAGTTTCAACATCTTTCAGACCATGCCACTTTTCCGGCAGTGGTCTTAACGCCTTTGCCAAGAAATCAAACGCAGTAACTTTGACGCTAATCTCGCCACGATTAGTCCTGAATACAGTTCCTTCTATCCCTACCAAATCGCCAATATCCAAAAGCCGGAAATTTTCGTATGCTTTATCTCCGAGAACATCCTGTCTGAAATAAACCTGGATTTTGCCAGACATGTCCATTACATGAGCAAAGCTGGCCTTTCCGTGTCCACGGATAGCCATCAATCTGCCTGCTACTCTTACAGTTTGCCCCTCTAATTGCTCAAAATTGTCCAGAACTTGCTGGGCGTGGTGAGTAGCGTTATATTTACGGCCAAACGGCTCAATTCCCTGAGCCTCAATAGCCGCCATTTTCTCGCGGCGGACTTTCATTAGTTCGTTCAATTCTTCAGTTGATTGAAGTTGTTCGTTTTGGTCTGACATAAATTCTCCCCAACTGCCTTTCCTGTGTAAACCTTATTTGATGCCGATAACCTCATATTTCAGAACACCGGCGGGTACGTTGACTTCAACGATGCTGCCAACTTTTTTGCCTAAAATTTCCGCACCGACCGGTGATTCATTGGAAATTTTAGCCTCTGTAGGATCAGCTTCAGCTGAACCAACAATTGTATATTCAAGTTCATCGCCAAATTCAAGATCTTTTAAAACGACGGTTGATCCAATAGCGACAACGTCTGATTCATTCTTTTCAATGATTTTGGCGTTACGGAGCATTTTTTCGAGAGTCAGAATTTCACCTTCAATGAAGGCTTGTTCGTTTTTAGCATCCTCATATTCAGAATTCTCACTAATATCACCAAATTCAATCGCCTGCTTAATTCGCTCTGCAACTTCACGACGCCGAACTGATTTCAAATGCTCTAATTTATCCTCAATTTTCTTTAAACCCTCAGCAGTAAGAATAGTTTGCTTTTCCACCATATCCTCTTGCTCTCCTTTGTCATTGAATTACCACGATTTCCTCTGAAATCTTCTTAGACATCTTATGCAGGTTTAATCAGTTTTGTTAGTACTTAAATAACATTAGCTGATTTGGCAATATAAATAGTGTCAAGTGAAAAACTTGACACTTTACTAGTCCTTCTCTCTGCAATCATTATAGGCATTTAGTATTACTTTGTCAATATTTTCTAACTAATTACCCTCCTTTGAATATCAATCTTGGCAGCGGCATTAGCCTTAATCTGCTCAATTTCTTCAGGAGCAATAGCCCTTTCAAAACTGCGGAATCCAGCCAATTTAAAGCCATGTTTATTGGCAAGCTGTTCTATTGTTTCAATTTGCTTAACAGTTAGTGCTCTGCCTAACGTGAAATTCTCGTAGCGTTTTTCTAAGGCCAAGATCATCGTTTCAGCCATGCAAGCATATGCCATGCCAGGCGGGAAACCAAAATTTAAGCCAAAATCAACATCTCCAGGGACTTCAACAACCCCACCCTCAATAACTAAAATATCATTTCGCATTTCTGCAACGCTCCGCGATACATTGCGCGGCCTAGCGACATCACAGACGATTGCGCCAGGTTTCAAGTCTTCAGGCTCAATAATGCTATCTACTGCGCTCGTTACAGCAATAATAATATCGGCTGATTTTAGAGCGGTTTTAGTATTTGCTGTTACTCTCACAGCTAATCCTGTCGTCCGCAAAATCTGCTCAGCAAGTTTTTCCAATTTAGTTTCATTACGGGCAGCCAAGGTGAGATAGCGAACTTCACGAGCCAGAATTTGCGCACAGGCAGCACCGATTGACCCGGTTGCTCCCAGAACAACGACATTGGCCTTTTTCATGTCGGTTCCCATAATCTTGGCAGCTTCACGTGTACCTTGCAGGGCGGTTGCTACCGTATAGCTATTCCCTGTTGTGACAGCAATATTCAAATTTTTAGCGATAGTGATGCCGGCATCACCGACAACCGAAGTAAAAGCTCCTAAGCCAACTATCTTCGCCCCTAGCTTTTCAGCTACCTTACCGGCTTTTATAATCCGCTTTATTACATATTCTTCGGGCATTTCCACCATCTGCCGGGAAGTAAGCGGACAGGCGACAAACGCTCCTTCAGCCTGCGCATGAGACGATTCTATACCTGTTATAGTCGATGCCTTAAACGGCGGTATTATCTTTAATATTCTTTCAATTAATCCATCCGGCCAATTTTGGGCAAAAGGAAATTTGCGGCCAAAGTCTTTCGCGGCGAGCGGATGTAGCATAAAAGCAAATTTTTCCATAATGATTCCCCTTTCATTGAAACAACCGCTTGATTCGCGGCTCCAGCCCTAAATCATCCAGTAAAGCTTCATAATCTTTGACTGTTAGTTGTGCTTGTGGCTTTCTAGCTAGAGCAACCAGTACACCCTCTAAAACATTTGTGCCGAATGAACGTCCGCCAAGATCCGGAGTTGTGGTGACGAGAGTGTGTACCCCTCGTTCTGTCAACAAACTCTCATCATCTTTTGTAACAGTATTGGTAATTACCGTCTTGCCGAGTAATTTGCCAGGCATATGCCGTCGTATGTAGTGAAAATCCCCGGCTATAATATCAGCCTCAGTAAAATACTTTTCAAAGCGCGGCGCATGCTGCAGCTGGTTATCGCCGGTCGGATAAAACATGCTGACCGGCAGTTTTGTAATAATCGGAGCGGCTATTTTTGCTAACCGAGTCAAACCATCCATGGTACAAATTGGAATGGGCAAACCCAGTCCAAATAACAAATCGCCAAAAACCGTCTTGCAGCCCGCCTCGACTAGCGCCTCAGCTAAACCAAATCGGTCTACGGCGCAAACAATAAGCGCTGGCTTATCCCGAAAATTTAGACCATGCTTTTCGGCTAGCGTTTTTACAACACGGCGCTCAAGAGTGTTTTTCAAACCGCTGCCGTCGACTATAGGCGTCTTTTGGGCAGCAGCCGCAATTCGGGCTGACTCACGGAATGTATAACGCTTACCGCCGGCAAAAATATATAAATCAGTCCCCCCCATACCGATAGCGTCAACCTTGCCGTCGAGTTCGCCAATAAGCGCAATCGCCTTTTCTTTATCCCCATCGGTGCCAATCCGTTCAATTGAAAAAGTCTGTCCGCCAAATTCAGTAACTACCTGATGATTACGTTTGGACGATCCTAGACTGACACTTACGACTTTCTTCATATAAAAGCCCCCTGATAATATGCTGTTACTGCAGCTGGTGAATGATTTCCCGCACTGTTTCCGGATCTACGTACTTATCATCCGCAATAGGCGATTCGCCAATCTCCACCCCGATAACTTCCTTATCAAGAAGCGTTTC
The DNA here is from genome assembly GCA_012523975.1 of Veillonellaceae bacterium. Taxonomy (NCBI): domain Bacteria; kingdom Bacillati; phylum Bacillota; class Negativicutes; order Veillonellales; family Veillonellaceae; species Veillonellaceae bacterium. The sequence continues at coordinate 34,347 of JAAYSF010000001.1, read as the reverse complement.
CATCAGTTTTATCCGCATATTGGAACCCAGCATAATGACAATATCATATTTACGCAACGTTGCAATAATCTTCATGATATCATTGAATAGTTCTAGACCTGTTTTGGTTTCAACAAAATTCCAGCGTTCTTTTTCCGAGAGCAGCAGGGAAAAATCAATACCCTCCTGTCTTGCAATTTGTTCAAGTTCTTCGCAATTTTTAATTGGAAATCCCACTAGCGCCACTACCCCGCCTTTGCGGACCTCGCCTAAGGTTTCCAGCTTAGAAATCACCGTGCGATCAAGACCTACGCGATTAGCTGTCTCTTGCTGCGAAAAACCTTTGCTGCGCATTTCTAAAACGACGTCTATTACGCGATGAATTTTTTGTTTATTGATTATTTTTTCCCCAATCCTATACAACATCGGTGATCATCTCCATGAGCAATGCCCGTATAGTATATGTACACAGCCTTGTGCACATTCATATTTTAGCATTTTTTATAGAAATTCTCAAATAAAAGGTCAATCCTACCAATTAACAAAAAAAGATGATGGACACTACCCCCATGGATCGGAGGGAAAACGCCCAATCACCTTCTTGCAGATTTCAATTTTTAACGGTGTATCATCGTGACTCATTCCCTTTTTAAGACCCTGCAGCACTCTAACTCCAGGCTGCATGGTAAGCTCTAAATCCTGAGTCAGTTTTGACATTGTCGCCCGCCGCGCTTTTGTAAGCGATTCGGTTAACGAGTTACCGGCCGCGACATTGCTTACAAAGGTTTGCGCTAAATAAAACTGCGCCAGACTAGTCATCGGGTTGCCGCAAGCACCGCTGGCGGTAAGTCCCAAGACTTCTGGCAGATTATATTTGATACTGGTTTCAACAGAATGCTTTAGTTCCGCAGTTTCTTTAGTCATTGCTTCAAGCAAAGTTTTCGCGGTGCAAAGCCCGTAAGTTTTAAGTGCTCTGATTACTGCATGTTCAATAGTATGAGCATGTTCCTGTTCAACTAATCCGCCCAAGTTAGCCTTAATTGATACCTCTTTGCCGCTTTCTAAATCAGTGCCGTAGAGCGTTACGGGAATATCAGTCTTGCTACGAAATTCTGTATAGCCGCCGGCAGGCATCCAGCCTGCTCCTGAAATACTGGGGTATTCTTTCCGCATCTTTCTTAAATCGATTGTCTCAATATCGGCAGAAAGCAGATATGAGCCTGCAGTTTTAAGAGTATGCCAACGCGCCCGGTCACGTCCTTCCAGTTCGGCCATAACAACCGGAATTTGTGTACCATCCTCACTAACAGCCGTCCGCGAATCAATATCCATAATGCGGGCAATTACCCCGACCGGATAAAGTGACTCACTGTCAACAATCCATGGGCATACCAGTACATCGCGTCCTACACCAACATCGTGCAGAATTTGACCGCCCTGTTCAAGAATGAACATGCCAGTTATCTTTCCGCCATGCGGGCGAGGTAATATTCCATTGGCTACAGGCATAATGAGCATTTGCTGCATAATTCACCTCTATGGATACAGGTATGGACTTCGCTAACTAGTTAATGATTTTAGCTGATCAATTATTTTGAGAAAACTTTCTTTTGTCTCGGCTTGGTTAAAGCAGTGGCGGAGTTCAGCAGAATGCGGGAGACCTTTTGTATACCAAGCGGCATGCTTGCGCATCTCGCGAATTCCTATGTACTCACCTTTATGCTCTATGACCATATCGAGATGCCTTAATATTAACGCCAGTCGCTCATTCATGGTCGGCGGCGGCAGCAGTTCGCCGGTGTTAAGATAATGCACAATTTGGCGGAATATCCAAGGATTACCTTGCGCTCCTCGCCCTACCATTATGCCATCACAGCCTGTCTCGGTCAACATTTTGGCAGCATCCTGCGGCGAACGGATATCGCCATTGCCAATGACCGGAATGTTGACTGCCTCTTTGACAGCTTTAATAATTTTCAAGTCAGCCGTTCCGGTATAAAACTGCTCACGCGTCCTGCCATGTACAGCGATAGCCGCCACACCAGCCTTTTCAGCAAGCCTAGCCATATCAACGGCATTTACCGAAGATTCATCCCAACCTTTGCGAATCTTAACAGTGACTGGCAGGTTTACTGCCCTCTTTACACTGCACATTATTTCGAAGGCTAGCTCAGGTGTACGCATCAGTGCCGCCCCTTCGCCGTTTCGGACAATTTTAGGCGTCGGGCAGCCCATGTTAATATCAATTATATCGGCGCCGGCCTTTTCAACAATTCGCGCGGCGCTAGCCATGCTGTCAGGTTCCGAGCCGAATATTTGAATACTTACCGGCCTTTCGCGGTTATCAATCTCCAACATATTCACTGTATGACTGTTTTGATATATTAGTCCTTTATCACTAACCATCTCACTATAAACTAAGCCGCAGCCCATTTCTTTAGCTAACACACGAAAGGGTAAATCAGTAACGCCAGCCATCGGAGCCAAAATAACCGGATTAGAGAGCACTATATTGCCAAGCTGCATATTGTTAATAACCCTCCAAAGCACTTAGCACTTGGCTTAAGCTTACGCTGCTGCCAAGTGCCCGATTTTAATATCTATCAAAAATATTATCTGACAATATACATAACTCTATGAGTTTCTTTCATATAAAATCCTTAGACCTTCTAAGGTAAGGAAATGATCGACAATATCGATAGTGTTGGACTCCTGCGCAATCAATTTAGCTAAACCGCCTGTTGCAACAACACGGGCATCCGCTTTTAATTCGACTTTCATCCGCCGGACAATTTCATCAACTTGTCCTGTAAACCCGAAGATTATTCCGGATTGCATACTGGTAATTGTATTCCGACAAATGACACTTTTAGGTTTCACAAGTTCAATACGGGGCAATTTAGCTGCCCGTTGGAACAATGCCTCAGTCGATATTCTAATACCTGGCGCAATAGCACCGCCCAGATAGTCGCCGTTTTCAGCGATTGCACAAAAAGTAGTAGCCGTACCAAAGTCAATAACAATGAGCGGTCCACCAAACTTTTCAAGTGCGGCAACGGCGTTGACAATGCGGTCAGCCCCAACTTCACGCGGGTTTTCATATCTAATACACATGCCGGTTTTGATTCCCGGGCCTACTACTAGCGGTTCAACACCAAAGTATCGCTGGCACATCTTAACGATGGGTACAACGAGCGGCGGAACAACAGACGAAATAATAACGGCATTAAAATCTTTCATAGTCAAACCTGCATAGTTAAATAAGCTATTTAACAGCATGCCATATTCATCGCCGGTTTTGATCCGATCTGTTGACACCCGCCAGTGATGCAGCAGTTCTTTTCCGTCATACGCCCCAAGAACAATGTTAGTGTTGCCGATGTCAATTACTAAGAGCATATAAGTCCTCCAGTTTCAGTTTAAACATTACTTTATTAATCCAGAACGAATGAGCGCTTGCCGCACCCGTGTTCCAATATAGGCGGCCATTAAAGCCTTAACAATATCAAACGGCATAAACGGTACAACAGCTACCGATACCGCTGTTTTTAGGGTCATAGGCTTATTAAGAAAATATTTAAAACTGGCCATAAAACCGCCAACTCCTATAATATACGCCGCAACGAGCCCAGTCAACATATAAATAGCTGTTCGCCCGGTAGTCAGCTTGGAATTTTCGGCGAGCCAGCCAACCAAAAAAGCTGCAATAATAAATCCGAATAAAAATCCGCCTGTCGGACCGGCCAAAACAGCCAAACCGCCTTTTCCCTGCGCAAACACCGGCAGGCCAAAGCTTCCTAATAACACCCAGACAGCTACGCTAATAGACCCAAGACGACTGCCGAGAACAATGCCAGCCAACAGCACGAAGAAAATCTGTAAGGTGTGAGGCACCGGGCCAATTGGAATAGCTATCTGTGAACTTAGCGCCAATAGAGCGGCAAATAACCCTGCTAAAATCATGTTTCGTGTTGTCATTACCCCAACTGCCTTTCCTGTAAAACTACTTTTTTGCGCTGGGGCGAATGGAAACATCTCCGGCCAAAACTCGTTCAATGCTGTCTCCCATTTTCACTAATAATGCCCCGTCATCGTCAATATTAACCGCTATTCCACTGAATCTACGATTGAAGCCAACTACATCGACAGCCTGACCCAGTGTAATCGACTGAGCCCGCCATTCATCAAGAACAGCTTTAAAACCTTCTGATGTCGCTATTTGATATATATCTTCAAGCTGCTGCAAAATCGCGCTTAATAACTCAAGCCGATCAACCGGTTTTCCGGATGCCAACGCAACTGATGTTGCAATTTCAGCGATATCATCCGGAAATTCACCTTCAGCAATATTTACATTAATCCCCATGCCAAGAACGACATAATTTATGGCATCCATCTCAGCGCTCATTTCAGTAAGAATCCCGACTAATTTGCGTCCTTGATAAAGAATATCATTAGGCCATTTTATACCGCAGTCAATTCCTGAAACTTGCCGAATAGCTTTATTAATGGCTACTGCCGCCATCAATGTGCATTTAGGAGCCTCTTGGGGGCTAAACTTTGGTCTTAGTACAACCGACATCCAAATACCTTTCCCCCAAGGCGAGAACCATCCGCGTGATAATCGGCCCCGACCGGAATTTTGAGCTTCAGCTACCACCAGTGTACCTTCCGGACAGTCGTTTGCCGCCAATAACTTGGCCTCATTATTAGTGGACGCAACATTATCGAAATAACGAATTTCCCGTCCGATTATTTGTGTTGTAAGCCGGGAACGAATCTCTTGGGGCAGTAGCTTATCCGGCGTTTCGTTAAGCCGGTATCCCCGCCGTGAATGAGCTTCGATACCATAACCCGCTTGCTTTAGTTCCTGAATATGTTTCCAGACAGCTGTTCGCGATACGCCTAAACCGCCGCTTATTTCCTCCCCGGATACAAATTCATCCGGACGATGGCGCAATAGTTCTAAAATTTTGGCCCGCACCGCAATCACCTCTTGTACACTTTTTTATCCGATGAAGTCCCTGGATAATTTCGACTAGAATTCAGGTGGCGCTAAAACGCCATCTGAATTAAGTCTCCATTTATTTAGTGTCTATTATAATTGTTATCCGGAATAATTTCCAGTGTTAACAATATTTTTTAGCGGATTTCACCATGTTTTTCAGCTGATTTTATTTCCACGATTTTATTGTTGTCATCAAGGAAAACCACCGTAGGCTGGAAGTCGCGGGCTTCTTTGTTATCGATAATGGCGTAAGTGATTATTATGACTTTGTCACCAGGCTGGACGAGACGGGCGGCTGCGCCATTCAAACATATTACGCCGGAACCGCGTTCACCAGGAATAACATAGGTCTCCAGGCGGGCACCGTTATTGTTATTAACAACCTGAACCTTTTCATTAATAAAAATGTCGGCGGCGTCCATTAAATCTTCATCGATAGTAATGCTGCCGACATAATTTAAATTAGCTTCGGTAACAGTAGCGCGGTGCAGTTTTGATTTAAATATATTACGAAACATCTTTATCCTCCCATATGATATTATCAATTAATCTGGTTTTGCCAAATTTAACAGCAAGTGCGATTAGCGCCTTATCTTCGACTTGTTCTAAGTCTTCTAGGGTAACGGTATCGCAAACACCGATATAATCGATGTCCGCTAAGGGCTCAGCCTTAATAATCCCCTCAATAGTCTGTTTGATAACAACAGCGTTTTTTTCGCCGTTATTTAATAGGTCATCTGCCACTTTAAGAGATTTACTAAGTACCAGCGCGGCCTGTCTTTCTTCTGGCTGTAAATAAACATTGCGCGATGACATCGCAAGGCCGTCAGCTTCACGCACAATCGGGACAGTGACAATCTTGATATTCATATTCAAATCGGTAACCATCTGCTTAATTACAATGACCTGCTGGGCATCCTTCTGACCAAAATAGGCAGCATCAGGGCATACAAGATTGAATAGTTTAGTTACAACAGTAGCTACCCCGCGGAAGTGCCCCGGTCTAACCGCGCCGCATAGCTTATCGGTAATTTCGATAAGATCGACGAAGGTCTTTATGTTCTGAAAACCCTGCGGGTACATCTCGTCCACTGCGGGGGCAAAGACAATATCCACACCGGCTCCAGCCGCCAGTTTGCTGTCACGTTCAAGGTCGCGCGGATAAACCGCATAATCTTCATTAGCTCCGAATTGCAATGGATTTACAAAAATGCTGGAAACCACAATATCTTGCTCAGCTTTAGCCTGGCGCATAAGCGATAAATGACCTTCATGCAAATAGCCCATTGTCGGCACCAAGCCAACCGATTTACCCTCGCATTTTGCAGTACGAATAAGCGCACGCAGTTCGTCCACCCGTTTAACAATTTTCATCATAATTCCTCCACCATTAAATTAGAGCAGCATCAAATAGAAAAGCCTTCCTGTAGAGACAGAAAGGCAGAAAATGGCTAATGGCGCCGTGTCCGTCTCAGTCTCATAGATCCAAGCGGTTAAAACTATTTTGTTCTAAGCTCCTTGCCCTTATCGGTGCGACTCGTTTAGATGCCGCCCTTAGGCTTAACACTGCTATAATAGCATTTTTACAAAAAGCAGACAAGACGAAACTATAAAATACTTAACAAAGAACTATTTGCTGATTGCTAAACAATGATTCCCACCGCACGCAATTGCAACAATTTTTTCGGCTGAGCTGTCTACCGCAGTCGGCAGACTAATGTTTTCATTTGTACCATTGCCTAATTGGCCAAAAACATTGAGACCCCAGCAGCAAATAGTATTATCTTCCTTAAGAGCTGCTGCATGAAATGCTCCGGCGGCAAGATTTTTAGCTCCTGTCAAATTCCTTACCTTCACCGGCGAATTCGAATCAATGTTTACGCCATTCCCCAATTGCCCGGCTAAATTTGAACCCCAAGCCATAATATTGCCATTATCAAGCAAAGCCTGACTATGACTGCCGCCACCGGCAATGGCAACAACATTGGAAGGTAAACCTTTTACATTAACCGGACGCAAACTATTATCGTTACTACCATTTCCTAGCTGACCGGCAGTATTAAGGCCCCAGGCCATTACCCTACCGTCAGTCAGTAAGGCCAGACTATGGAAAGCGCAACCGGCTACGGCTACTACCCCTGACAAGTTAAAGACTTCATTCGGGGCAGTCCTGTCAATTACATCTCCTTCTCCTAGCTGCCCATTGTTATTGCTGCCCCATGCTTTAACTCTTCCGTCAGCAAGGACGGCCAAGCTATGAAACCCGCCGGCCGATATGCCTACGGCATTATGCAGCAGCGCTACCTGTGCCGGATAATTACGGTCAGATTTTATGCCATCGCCGAGCTGACCGTTATAATTGCGACCCCAAGCCCAAACAGTTCCGTCAGCCTTAAGTGCTAAGCTGTGCGCCGCGCCGGCAGAAATAGCAACTATTTCGGAAAGCCCTTTAACTGCTACAGGCGTCGGGCTGTTCTCGCTAGAACCACTGCCAAGCTGACCATTGGCATTAAGCCCCCATGCCATAACCGTTCCATCGGCCAGCAACGCCAAACTATGTGAACCGCCGGCTGCAACCGAAATAACCCCGTCTAAATTGTTAACAGGTATTGGCACCCTGCTATCTATCTTAGTACCAACCCCTAATTGACCGAATATATTAGCACCCCAAGCTAATACCTTTCCGCCTTTGTATCCCATCCAAATCACTCCCTGTATATATCGACTGACTGTCCAAACTTCTTAGAGATTATATTATCCCCTTAGAATCACTTAGGACACTAAAAAAAATGGGCCTTTCGGCGCCAATAAACATTAAATGATGCTAATAGCACAAGATTTTACTCACAAAGAACTCCGTCATTGAGCAGATTTTCGTCAGACTCCCAAGTTTCGACAATTGCCTTTGCTGTGCGACAATCAAAACCCATGCCCATTAGATAGCTCATTAACGCCACTTCTATTAGAACATGCCTGGTATTTTGCGTATTAATCTCCCGCAGGCCATGGCGAACGGCAGGTTGCACTTGGAGTAGAAAATTACAGGCGTTCAACGAATTAGCCCTAGGGCCTAGCGAGTAAACTGAAACATGTCGTGACCTACCTAAAAAATTCCTCACTAGATTATACATCTCCTTTCACGTCTATCTATAATATACTATGCAGGAGATACTTCTTATGTGAAGTGTGAGTAATTTATCCGAAGCGGGAGTATACCACTACGGGTACAGGCGAGCGGCTAAGTCCCTGGATAATTTCGACTAGAATTCAGATGGCGTTAAAACGCCATCTGAATTAAGTCTCCATTTATATTAATGTTTCAATTGTGCCGATAACGTCGCCGCGATGATTTTTCAGAACCGGCGGAAACATTCTTAATAATTCTTGGTGCTCGGCTGATGTTATTAAGTCGAGGCGCTTTAATACGCCTATTACCGCCGGGTTAATAGCGCGATAACTACCATCCTCAATTTTAAAGCTTATACCAATACCCTGGTTTACATCTGCCAGACAGTAAACGGCTTCGGCGCCAATCTTAGCGAGGATACGGCCTTTAGTCAAATTCATTACAGCAGTATCAATCCGCCCGGTACCAGCTACTACGCTGGGGTGAGCCAGCATCGCGTCCCTAATGGTTTTAACCGCCTCAATATTCTGGCCCCAGTTTGCCGTGTCAGGCCGCCCCAGCCGTGCATAAGCATATGCCATATTCTTGAGCGGCAGGTAAAAAACAGGAACACCGCAGCCGTCAATGCCAATCTCGACTTCTTCAGCCTTTAATCCGGCGGCATCAGCTACTGCCGTATGCATAACCTTTTGTACCTCATGGTCGGATTCAGTATAGCCTTCGACTGGTAGCCCAAGCATTTTGCACAGTGCCAGCATCCCGGTATGTTTTCCGGAGCAGGCATTGTGTACAGCCTGATATTTTTCATTATTTAGCATAATTGCTTTGGCCGCTTTGCTATTCATTGGTTTAGCCGAACCGCAGGCTAGTGCTTCCTCAGTAAGCCCAACTTTCAGCAACGCCTTGCGCACTAAATCGACATGCTGCTGTTCACCGCTATGCGATGATACCATCAGCGCCAACTCTTCACTCGTAATATCATACTTGGCCAACCCGCCTTCGAAAACAAAAGGCAATACCTGAAACGGCTTAGCTGCTGAACGCCAAAACATCGGTAGATCGGGATTTCCAACACTATCAACTAACTTACCCTGAACATCAACAACAGCAATATCACCGCGATGTAAACTCTCTACCTTGCCGGCACGCGTATATTGCAGCAATATTTCACTCATTTGACTTCCTCCTTGGTTGGTTGCATATCTGGATAATATCTTAGCTATTTTCTCTGACTCAATATTGATTTCCTGCCTGCCATCATTATCATGTACACCTTTTAACCTTGTCAGTCGCTTAAATACGCGCTAAACTTATACCAGTAGTTACCAACATACACGGGAGGTATTTGTTTATGAGATTAACTAAACTGCTCATGACCTTTCTTGCTATTTTTCTACTTATTATCACCCCGTCTATAGGCAAAGCGAATTCAGCCTACATTATTAACGGAATATTAACTGAATCGGCGCCGGAAACTTTTGAATCCGACGTAAAACAAATCACTGAATTTAATAACTGGTATAACCGTTATACCAATTACCCAAGCGGCTACAGCATGATTTATCCCCGCGACATGATTGTAGATGTTTCCCTTTCAGCTGTGCGAACAGTCTTTGCCAATAATATAACTAAAATCGAAGTTTATTATGATGATTTTAGCAACACTGAAACCACGGCACGTAATTATATTCATTATGGGAATAGATTCCTCCGTAATACCGACGACCATACTGTAACTTTGGACTCAACCTTTTCCGTGAACGGCTTTAAAACGCATCTGCTGAAATGGGAACGCCGTAAACTGGCCCGGGTAGAGAACGATAAGAACTACTATGCCTCAGCTGAGATTATCAAAAACAGTTCCGAGGTGTATACCATCTTTATCAAATCAAGCCAGCCGATTCAAAACGAATTGGCTATAATAGAAAGCTTTAAAATCATTGATAAACTGGGCCAGGCTGGTATCTATAAACGCAACGCAAGATCATTTTCCAAGTTCAATAGCGAAACTGTCAGCTTTTATGACAAGTATTTCAGCCCCACCAGTAAACTAACCTGGGGCCTGTTTGAACCCTCTGCCCCCGAGACGTTTTCATACTTAGCTCCGCTTGAAACTGCTATGGATTATACCTTCCCTATTTTGCTTCGTTATCAGTCTCTTGAAGAAAACGCCCCGATTCGCGGTCTTAACAAAGCCTACGAACAAGGACGTTATGTTGAACTGACTCTCCAAACAGTTAATCCTGGCCTTGTCAATGCCCTCCGATCACAATCGGCAAACGCCAATGCTCGCATTATATACCAGATGCTTGACGGACAATACGATGATTACCTCCATGAGTACGCTGCCCGCCTTAAAGCCTTTGGGCATCCGGTTTTATTTAGGTTAAACAATGAAATGAATGGTGACTGGTGCTGGTATTCGGCCTATTATACTTCCAAAGACACTGACCTATATATCGCGCTGTGGAAATACATTCACTCAATATTTATGGCCGAAGGTGTTGAAAATGTTCTATGGGTCTGGAATCCCCATGATGTCTCGCGGCCTGACTTTAAATGGAATCACTACCTGACCTATTATCCGGGAGATGAGTATGTCGATATTATTGGACTAACCGGTTACAATAACGGCACCTACTTCCCCGGTGAAAAATGGCGTGAGTTTGATGAAATATATCAGCCTATCTATGATGAATACACTGCCATTTTCCCCAAACCATTAATGATTACCGAGTTCGCTTCAAATTCAGTCGGCGGGGATAAAGCCGCCTGGCTCCAAAATATGTTCAATTCAATTAATAAGTACCCGGCCATCAAGGCTGCCGTCTGGTGGAGCGGTATCGATTATGACGAAAATGGCAACCCCGGTCGTATCTACCTAATTGACGAGAGCGAGGAATACCTCAAAATTTTCCGAGAAAACTTACCTGAATAAACTTCGAAATCCGGCTTGCGCCGAGCTTTAGCAAAAGCATAAGCAAATGAAAAAAGGGCAGTCTCAAAATAGTTTTTATACCTATTTTGAGACTGCCCCACTTTTATCCGACAGAATTCAGGTGGCGTTAAAACGCCATCTGAATCAAGTCTCCATTTATAACTTAGGAATTTTAATTGTGGAAACCATAAGCGCTGATAGCGCAATCAGCAAAAGAGCATTTAACTCGAACGGAAAACTGCCGCCGACTAGCGCAGCTCCAGCAAGAACAGGACCGGCCGCCGTAATCGGCAAGCCTAGATAATAGCCTTGAAATGATACCGTATTAAACCTTGCCAAGCGCAAGGCCCCGCAGATTGGGAATAACGCAGCCAGCAGATAGCCGTTCCAGCCAGCACTGATAAAATTCAGCATATACGCTATGATAGCAGGCGCTACACCAAACGATACTAAATCGGCTAGCGAATCAAGCTGTTTTCCAAATTCGCTAGCAACATTAAGTCTTCTGGCAATCCTTCCATCTAAACTGTCAAACAACGCCGCCCCAACAATTAGAGCAGTAGCTGCCCACCAGTCCTCCATCAAAGAGAGCAGGATAGCCATAATACCGGCGAAAAGATTAAAGACTGTCAGCATATTGGGGATCCATCTTTTGGACATTTACATCACCTCAGATGATCCTATTCCCTTGTTATATACACAATCTTAGGGGGGGTTCCTGTGCCGCCTTGGGTAGTATTTATGTCTGAAGTATCAGCCGGAGGCTGCTCATCAGTGTTTTCCGGCGATTTAGGTGTAATTTCGCCTTGATTCAGCAACTCCTCAAGTTCAGTGCCTTCAAGTGTTTCACGCTTAATCAGCGTTTCAGCAATCAAATGCAGTTTATCGATATTGTCATTAAGAAGTTTCTCTACTTCGGAGTATGCCGTTTCAACCAGTCGGCGGACTTCTTTATCAATAGCGTATGCTACTTCTTCACTGTAATTGCGGTCACGTGATATATCACGCCCCAGGAAGACTTGTTCCTGTCTGCGACCAAGCGTAATCGGACCAAGTTCATCACTCATGCCGTACTCGCAAATCATTTTGCGAACAAGTTCGGTTGCGCGTTCTAAGTCATTTTGCGCGCCTGTGCTAATTTCTTTCAGCACCACAGCTTCAGCGACTCGGCCGCCTAATAATGTCTTAAGCTGATCTAATAGCTCGGACCGCGTTGCATAATAGCGATCTTCCTTAGGCAGCATGAGCGTATAACCGCCAGCCCGGCCACGGGGAATAATGGATACCTTATGCACGGGATCAGTATGGGTAAGCAGCATGCCGATAAGGGCATGACCGGCTTCGTGATAAGCGGTAAGCCGTTTTTCTTTATCGCTGATGACCTTACTCTTACGTTCCGGTCCGGCGACTACCCTTTCAATTGATTCTTCAAGCTCCTCCATTTCAATACGCCGCTTGTTGCGTCTGGCTGCCAGAAGAGCGGCCTCATTGACTAGATTGCTAAGATCAGCGCCGGTAAATCCAGGGGTACGTCTAGCCAAAACCTCAAGATCTGCGCTTTTTTCAACCGGTTTGCCTTTGGTGTGGACCTTTAAGATTTCATGCCGACCTTTAACGTCCGGCCGGTCAACAGTAATCTGCCTATCAAAACGGCCCGGTCTTAACAACGCTGGGTCAAGGATATCCGGGCGGTTAGTTGCGGCAATAATTATAATGCCTTCGTTAACGCCAAAACCATCCATTTCAACAAGTAATTGATTAAGCGTCTGTTCGCGCTCGTCATGACCGCCGCCCAAACCGGCGCCACGCTGACGGCCAACTGCATCGATCTCATCGATGAAAACTATACAAGGAGCACTCTTTTTGGCTTGCTCGAACAAATCGCGCACACGAGATGCCCCAACCCCGACAAACATTTCGACGAAGTCAGAACCGCTGATACTGAAGAAAGGTACTCCGGCTTCACCGGCAACAGCTCTGGCTAACAGCGTTTTGCCTGTGCCGGGAGGTCCAAAGAGCAATACACCTTTCGGGATACGAGCTCCCAAATCGTTATATTTTTTAGGATGCTTTAAAAACTCTACTACTTCTTCTAATTCCTGCTTTGCCTCATCAGCCCCGGCCACGTCGGCAAAAGTCACCTTGATCTTGTCTTCACTATGCAGCTTTGCGCGGCTTTTGCCGAATGACATCACCCGGCTACCCCCGCCTTGGGTTTGCTGCATGATAAAGAACCATACGCCGATTAGCAATAAAATCGGCAGAATTGATGAAAAAATCGTCGTCCACCATGGCGGCTGCGGCGGCTGTTCGGCCTTAATATCTATATTTTTTTCCCGCAGTGTGGCAATAAGGGTTGGATCGTCTGGCACAACAGTTGTAAATTCTTTTCCATCTTTCAAACTGCCCTTAATGGTGTTATCTACTATTGTTACACGCTCAACATTTTGCTCTTCAATGCTTTTTAAAAGCTGAGTGTAGCTAATCTCCTGTGTGGTAGTTGTGCGTGACGAATAATAATCAATAATAGATATAGCAATGATGATAATTAATAAGTAGAAACTAACATTCCGGAAAAATTTGTTCAACAACTAGCCCTCCTCTCACTGGAGCACATACATAACAAATTTTGGCCTATACAGCAGAATATTATACCATTGATTGCAACATTTAACAATGTATTTTAGACCTTGTATTTCAACGTCTGCTTAAACAGCAGACGACTGCAGTCCAGCTAAATTTTATTTATAAATTTCTGGTTTGAGAACGCCAATGAACGGAAGATTACGATACTTTTCTGCATAATCCAGTCCGTAACCCACAACAAATTCGTCAGGAACAATGAAACCGTTGTAGGATATCTCAACATCAGCCTTGCGGCGTTCAGGTTTGTTCAAAAGCGTACATATCTTAACGCTAGCCGGTTTACGCGATTTAAGGTTTTCCAAAAGATACTTCAGTGTAAGACCGGAGTCAATAATATCTTCAACAATAAGTAGATGCTTACCCTGAACTTCTTCATCCAAATCTTTTAAGATTCGGACAATTCCACTTGATGTAGTCGATGATCCATAGCTTGATACCGCCATGAAATCAATTGCTACCGGCACCTTAATAGCCCGCGCCAAATCGGCCATAAAAATGACTGCTCCCCGCAGTACGCCAATCATGAGGATTTCTTTGCCAGCGTAGTCGGCTGTTATTTCCTCACCGATGGCTTTAATCCGTGACGCCAATTCTTCTTGACTTATCAGGACTTTTTCAATATCGTTCAGCATTACTTTTTCCTCCTAGTCTATTTCAATTGTTGAATTGTCAGCTGTAAAAATTGTGTTGTAGTTCTGATTACTCTACCCCGTTCTGCCTGGCGATAGCCGGTAACCCAAATTATGCCCCCCTTATCGCAAACTAAGAGAATACTGTCGCGTTCCTCCTGTGGTACTTTAGCGTCAATAAAAAAGTCCTTTAATTTTTTTGTACCTTTCAGACCAAGCGGTTCAAAACGATCACCCGGTAGTCTGGTACGGACATAAAGAGGAGCCTCTAAACTCCGCCAGTCAAAAACACCAACCTGCCCACCTTGCTTTTCCGGCCGCGTGCTACAAATTTCGGCAGTGATTTTTACAGCTAACTGTTCTATGTAGGTAATGCCTGGAATGGTTAGGTTGGTAGTCGGAACTGTCGCGACGGCAATTTTAGGTTTCCAGCCGACTAGAAGCTCATGATAACCCTTTTTAACCAATAAACGCCCTGGTAGCTCGACGATATTCCCCACAGCAGCGTTTTTTGCCATCATTATCAATCTTTCCACATGGGAAAAGGTTATTCCTTTTAAATTACCTTGTTTTTTTTCAACCGTCAAGCGTAAAAGTTCACGCTGGAGCGCAATATGTTGACTCAACAGTTTCCGGCAATCGATTGAATATGTACCTTGATCAGCCGTTACTGTGGCTGGCCATAGCTGCTCGGCCGCCTTATTTATATAATCATGCTGTTCGCCGATAACAGCCGCCGTGCGAAAGAGAGTATCTTTAATTGCGGGATTATATTCTTTTTCAAGCAGCGGCACTAATTGCAGCCGTACCCTGTTACGTAGGAAATCGGTTTCAAAATTTGTTATATCTGTACGCGGACTGAGCTGATTTTGAAAGCAATAAGCTTCTATCTCACTTCGGCTAACTGCTAAAAGCGGTCTAATAATTCCGCCGTTAGCGGCCTGCATTCCTCGTAGTCCGCCACTTCCGGCGCCTCGAAGCAAATTAATCAGGACAGTTTCGGCCTGATCGTCAGCATGATGACCTGTGGCAATCTTGGCGCCGCCTACAGTAACTGCGACTTTACGTAAAAAATCGTAGCGTCGTTCCCGGGCCTCCTCTTCGAGCGAACGGCCACTAGCCTTTGCATATTGCGGCACATCAATAGACGTCTTATAAAAAGGCAGGTTATATTCGGCACAAAAATCAGCAACAAAAGCGGCATCAGCCGCTGACTGCTCGCCTCTTATCATGTGATCGACATGCGCAACAACAAGCTGGAACTTATATTGAACGGATAATATATTAAGAATATGTACTAACGCCAGTGAGTCAGGTCCTCCCGAACATGCGGCGACAATTTTATCTTCCTTGGTTAACAACCTATTCTTATCAATCCAACCTTTAATTTTTTCTAACATGTTCAGTGCTATTCTCCACGTTATAGTTTATAACCAGCCGATAGACAGTAGAACTAACAAATATGCCAAAAGCTATTGCGCCGCCGATCATTAATGTCTTCATCCCCATCGCCACGCCTTCGGCGTAACGACCCTCGACCAGGAAGCGAATGGTAGTATACGCCTCGCCGCCCGGCACTAGCGGGATAAAGCCGGGTATAATAAAAATAGTTGCCGGTTTTCTCAAAAGTCTAGCCAACAGTTCGGCAATTATGCCAATGGCGATACTTCCCAAAAAGTCCGCTAATATAATATTTCCCCCGCTTTGGAGGGTTGTATACACAACTAGCCAAGATAATACGCCAACCATTCCATCGTAAAACAACAACCTGCGCGGCACCCGGTAAAGTACGCCAATTGCCGCAGACATAAAAAAAACTGCTGCTATTTTTAGGCCAAGCATATTATCACCTCACAAAGTGTACTGCAAGCCCGATTACTACCCCCATCGCTACTGCTGTGGCCGTCAGCGCCGCCTCCATGCCGCGTGACAGCCCGCTTAAAAGATCACCCGCTATAACATCGCGAATAGCATTTGTGATAGCGACCCCAGGTACCAACGGCATAATGCCGCCAATTATAACTGCATCTCTGTTAAGATACGGCAAGGCATTATCAAGTCCCGAACCTATTAAGGCGGCTGCCATGCCGCCAAGAAATTCAAATGTGAATTGAACACCATGCCGGCGCGAAACAATATGAGCGATAAAACGCACAGTTAGCGCAGCGCCAAAAGCCCCAAGCACCTCTGCACTATTTGCATTCTGAATAATAGCCGTTGTACCGCCGACTACTCCGGCTGCTAGCATCGACGGAAACAACGAGAATCCTGTTCGCTCACGACCGATATGTTCTAAAATACTGTATGCCCCCTGATAATCAATCCTCTGCGCTACCAAGCGCCGTGACAGTTCATTAACCTTAGCAATACGATCCAAGTTAATTGTTCGGGCCCGCACTCGCCACATTGAGGTAAGCAGATTTCCAGATGAATCATAGACCGTTAAAAACAACCCTGTTGGTATAACAAAACTTTCAACCTTTGCGGCCCCGCACGCCTTAGCCATATGCATCATCGTTTCTTCAACCCGGTAGGTCTCAGCTCCGTTTTTAAGCATTATTTCGCCGGCCAGCCCGGCAATTTTGACTATCTGCTCTAGCGAAATAGCCATTGCTGCACCGCCCTCGTCTATTTAGTCACATAATTCTTGCGAAACTGGTTATTCTCCTGCATTATTATACCAAATAGTATGCCCGCTACAAACATACTTTTTTACTCGTTTTAAAAAGGCCGCTAATGCGGCCTTAATGGTTTTTACAATATCGCTTATTAATTTACAACCGGCTGCTGAATAACTTTAGCTACCAGTACTGTCATATCGTCCCGAAGGCGGCCGCACGACAATTCAATTGCCTGCCTAAGCAAATGATCGGCAATTTCCTGAGGGTGGCCGTTATCAATACGCCGCAGGAAATTTACCACCCAGCTTTCCCGCTCAACCCCGCGCCGGGGCCCGGCGATAACATCGGCAATACCATCACTAACCATAACTATTATATCACCGGCCACTACAACCGTTTTTACAGGCTCAATCTCAATCTGTTGAATGATACCGATCGGCAATGATGAAGATTGAATGGTTGAAACCTCACGCACTCGCTTGATATAGCTTGGCGCGGATCCGACCTTTAAAAATTCGGTCTCACCGGAATAGGTGTCAATTATTGCCATGTCAACGGTAGCAAAGCTTTCTTCCGGGGTTTTTAACAACAGCAATGAATTGACTGTCTTAACAGCTACATCAACATCAAACCCAACCGCCAACAGTTTTTCCAGGAATCCGACCGCCATATTGCTTTCACCGGCTGCTTTGCTGCCGCTGCCCATCCCATCACTAAGCATGAGGGCTATCTTACCCTTATTAAGCGGCACAACAGCACTGGTGTCACCACACACGCCCTGCGGCTCTTTTGCGGCGCTTGCTACCCCTGTAATAACACTCAGACGGCTGGCTACCTGCATAGTCAGCTTGCATTTTGTGTTCTTGCCTTTATTGCCGCATTGCGCATGCAGCATAAGTTTCTCCTGAACCAGACTTGCTGCTAGCGGCAAAATTGAATTCTTACATTCGCGGTTGCCGTTACAAGGATTTTTACAGGCCTCTACCTTGGCCGCCCCTTTTGTCCCTGTAACCCGCACTTGCTCAAGCGGACACTCAAGCAGCGCGGCTTTAGTCTTTAACACATAGGCGAGCTCACGGTCGGAGCGCGGCTCCTTTGCAATCTCATGCGCAAGATTACCGATAATAGTTCCGGCCGCCCGCATTTGTTCGGTAACCATTTGCCGGTGATCGATTAATTTTTTCTGCCAGAAGGACAATGACCTGTTCCGCTCTATTACCATATTTACCGTCTCAGCTAGTTCAGTACGCCTAACGCAGTTATCCTTAATCAAACGCGGCAGATTGCCGTCTTTAAGCGTTTCCCCTTGTCCTCTTGACATAATATCAAGCATAGCCTGATAAGTACGATAGAAGTTGTTTTCCCAACATTCTACCCTGTTGGAACAAGGTCCGCAGACCCGCTCACCGATAACAGCCAGCGCTCTGTTTAACTCATCATCACGGGCCTTCTCTTTGCCGCTTGCGGTAATCGAACCAAAAGCGTCAGCTAAATCTCCGAACATTTCCGCGATATTATTTATCTTGGCTTTAGCCTCATTAAGCACAGTTGATGACAATAGCAAGTCACCGGTTTCTCCGTCCTGAAGATTTTGCGTAAGTACCACTAGCCTTTTGGTAGGAATCAGCAAAAATAAGCCGGCTGATATGGCAACCTCGATCAAAACTAACATTAGATCCGGGGCTTGTCCTAAATATAGGATGGTAACAAGACTGCCTAGTATGAATCCCAAGATAACTGCAAATCGGCCTAGTCGTCTAAACACACCTGCCAGCAGTCCGGCTAGTGCATAAAGCGATATGGCGGTCGATACATTGTTTTCGGTTATTCCAATAACCAGCCCAACAGCAATACCGACTGATGCTCCCAACCCGGCGCCGCCGCTGAATGCCAGCGCCATGATAAGCAGCCCACCGGCAATGTCACGTACGCTGTAATCAGCCGCCGTCATATTGCCAAACCCAGCTACAGCAATGGCCAGCATGGCGGTCAAACAAATTAGACTATCATTTGAAACCCGGACGGTTGAATCTTTAATGAGCAGCGGCATACCATACAAAAAAATATATGTTGATACCAGACAGATAGCGGCATTGAACAGGGCAAACACCATACTGTATAAAGCTGTCTGTTGCCCGACAAGATTAACTGCCATTCCGGCAAATGCGGCGGCACAGGCAATCGCAACCGGAACAACTAAGAGTTTGCGATGCATAAGCGTAAGCTTGTCGGCTAACCGGAAATAGAGCAGGATACTAAAGCCATAAATCCACGCCTGCGGGTAATTCCCGCTCGAAATAACACCCGCTAACGACCACAGTGCCATTGCCGGTGCCCTGCTCCGGTCAGTATGGGCTACGGCTGCGAATAACGCCAAACCAAAGGGCGCCATTTCGCCCATTATAGCCACGCGCCCCAACAAAAAAGCCAGAATACTCATAAGAAGATGTCTATAAAGCAGGGTCCTAAAGACGGCACTAATTTTACTATTAATAGCAGTCCATGCAAACTTCTTCACCCTTGGCTTAGGTGACGGCGGCAGACTAGGGGCCTGTACTACATCTTCTGGCACTGAAACGACAGTCACTCTCGGCATAACTTATCCACCTCGTATCGTGTGTTACTTAATATTTTACATAAATTGTAAAACGGTGTATGTCTGAACAAGTCATACCAATCGTAAAAAAATCTGACACTATCCGCGAGAAAACTCAAAATTATCCCGGCCTATCAGCGACTTTTCATGTTTTGGCTGCATGATGGCTGCATTTTTTGTCGATAAAACTCAAGGGTATGCGCCTATAGCAAGTAAATTTTCAATGTGTAAAACACCGATATTTGGGGATTTTAAGCGCGAGGAGGTTATGTTTTTATGAAACTACTACTGCAGCCGCTCCCAATCCGCATTTTTCACTGGGTAATGTTTGTGTGCGTCATGGTCCTCCTATTCACCGGCTTGTATATCAATAACCCCATTTCAGCAATAACCGTTCCGCTAAACATGGTCCGTAAAATTCATAGCATGTTTGGTCTCATCTTAATAGCCAATTTGCTTGGGCAGATATATTACTATGCTGTTACAAAAAAATTTACCGAAATTTTATTACTGCCCGGTGACTGGGTCAACATGCGCAGTTTTACCCGCTATGTACTATTTATAACCGATGGCCACCCCAACTTTGGCCGCTATAATCCCGGCCAAAAATGGCTTTTCACTTCCTGGGGAGTAGCTGTGCTGGTAGCATCGTTTACCAGTATGATTCTGCTGTTTCCCGATAAAACTTCTTGGCTGCAGCTGCACCTAGGCGGCTTAAATACTGTCCGCATCCTTCATTATTTTGTCGCCATCTTTTTTGCGGCTACAATTCCGCTTCACTTTTACCTTGTTTTCACCGAAGATCCGGCTAAACTTCAAGCTATATTTACAGGTTATATTGAAAAAGAGCCTAACAAAACCGATAAAAATGATTAGAATCCTCCTGGTTTGGCAAGTTTATACTTATACCCATAATGAGGAGAGAGCTAACCCATGAATAGTCAGCGAATTTTGCTAATGGGCAGCCTGCTGCTTTTTTTAGCAGGGATAGCTTATAGCATGTTTTATCAATTTCTTCTAAATCTCGCCCATCACCATTCACTGCTTTATAATCTTGATATGGCGCTTAATATGGCCGTCAAAGGCGATTTTGAAGCAGCATCGGCCTTTGCCCTCCAATACCGGGCGGAAGCAGCAGCACGCGAAATACACAGCCGCATTCCCCTTGAACTGATGCTTACCGGTGCTCTCTGTGCACCGCTTTTGATTGCTAGCCGCTATATCGAGACAAGTGAACGAATGCAGCGTATTTTTGCCCTCCTAGTTGTACTTGGCGGTTTCGTACTGGCTTCGGGCGAAATCATCACCGTTTACGGACCTGAACGCTGGGGCTTTCTCATCACCCTAGGCGGTTATAGTTGGATTGCTTTGGGTCTCTTGGGCTATACCATTTATACCGCCCTCTACATGTGGATTCATGATACTCCAAAAACCAGCCGGTCCCGGCGTAACACCACCTCAAACTAAAAGCGGTGAGACTTAAACCAGCCTCACCGGATCATCTGACATATTTAACAGATGCACAGCACAAGTAAAACAAGGATCAAACGATCTTACAACGCGGCCGACCTCGATCAGACTCTCGGGGTCGGCCACTGGCGTTCCGACCAGAGCTTCTTCTACCGGCCCACGCCTTCCTTGAGAATCGCGGGGTGAGAAATTCCACGTTGTCGGCGTTATTACTTGGTAGTGTACCACCTTGCCGTTCTTAACTTTTAGCCAATGCCCCAGCGCTCCCCGCATCGCATCTGTTGTTCCATAGCCTTCACCGTTGGGTAGCGGCGTATAATGTAAGATGGTTGGTCCGTTCACAGCTAGCTGATCGAGCCAGCTAGCTGCTAACCGGCAGATTTTCAAGGTTTCATAAGCCCGGGCTACCACTCTGTCCATTGCTGAAATACCGCGTTGATAGTCCCCGCAGATGAAACCGCGCGCCAATGGCCCGGTTTCAAATGGCTGCCCATCATAGCGGGGTGCTTTTACCCATGAATATGCTTCGGCCTTGTCTCGATCCGGCACTGTAGTTCCTTCGGCAGGATGACGGGCATAGACCTGGTCGCTGTACCAGCTCGCGGTAATATCTTCAGTTATTTGAGCCATATCAACTTGTTCTACCCGACCCCGGTTTTTTATAATCCCTGGCTGAAATTCCTGCTTACCGGATACCGGGTGGGTAAACATGCCATAAGAGATGAAATTGCCGTAACCAATTCCTAAATTATAATAATCCTTATAATAGCTAGCGATAGTCAACACATCCGGGATATGAACCTTCTCAACCCATTCGGTTATTTCCGACAGGATGCTCCGGTAAGCAACAATCCGTTCACTGGACGCTTTTTCAGTAACTCCGCTCGGCAGGATTGTCTGCTGATGCGGTGTTTTTGCACCAAAAATCGCCATCATCTCATGAGCACGGGCTGACAAATGAACGCCTTGTTTCATATGCTCCAACAGCTCTGCGCTCACTTTTTCAGGTATCCGGTAATCACCATTGAGCCTAGGAACATAGGGCGGAATATCCGGTCCTTTTACATAATCAAAAAAAACCAACACGTAAAAGTGCCGGAGATGGTTTTGGATTATATCTGCGGCAAAAATAAGATTTGCTAAGTGTTGTCCATTGGGCGGCATTGCAACTTTGAATATCTGCTGTAAAGCGATAGCAGAAGCGACCGAATGGGCCGATGAGCATATGCCGCAAATCCGCTGCATAAAGAAGACGCAATCACGCGGATCCCGGCCAATCATCATATTTTCAAAACCTCGGAACAGTGTACCCGAAACATGGGCATCGATGACCTTGCCGCCTTGAATATCAACATCCAAGCGCATTGGTGCGTGAATTCGCGTAAAGGGAAATATCGTTTTAACAGCCATAGCTACTCCTTCTTACTTTCATTATGCCAAAAATCGCGGATGCGCTTCAAAAATGACTTTCGCTTACGGCGTTGGTTTTGTACAGCGAGGTTTTTGGTCTCTGCCATTAGCGCGTTCTGCTCTCTTATTAAATCATCAAGGTCTTGCTTTAATTGAGTAAGGTTTTCCGGTGGCAAACTTTCACCCGGTTTGGTACCTTTCAAATAGTGCTTATGAATTCGCCGGGCAAATACCCCGGCTGCCAGGTGAGTGCCAATCGCCCCTACTCCCAATACTGTCAGCGCCGCCCCAAGCTTTCTAACGTTGACAGCTACGGCCGGCGTTTGGATATCCGGCAGGTGGTTAAAAAACGGCATCATACCGTCAGGAAAGTGGGGGCTTGCGCAGCCGATGCATGGCGTCCCGGCTTTCACCGGCCAATTGACATATTGATTCCACTGACGGGTAGGGCAGTCGGCATGCGTAACCGGCCCCTTACAGCCCACTTTATACAAGCACCCGTCTTCACCCGGAAAGCTGGCAAAAATACCATCTTCAAACTGCTGTCGGCGATGACACAAATCGTGAATTGTCTTGCCGAAAAACAGCTTAGGCCGGTTATAGGCATCAAGCTCGGGCATTCCGTAGAATAGTAGATGAGTAAAAGTACCCGTCATCCAGTCCGGATTAGCCGGACATCCCGGAACATTAATAACTTGCTGCTTAATAACATCCCATACCCCTTTAGCCCCGCCGAGATTTGGATGGGCAGCTGCCGGTCCGCCATAGCAGGCACAATCGCCCACCGCGATTATATGTTTAGCCTTGGGAGCAAATTCTTGAAGGGCAGCCAGCCCGGTAATCATTGCCCCGTTCCGCATAAATATCTCATTGAACCGGCCATTATCAGCCGTCATAACCGAACCCTCAATAATCAGCCAAAATTTCCCCGACTCTTTATTAACAGTATCCATCAAGGCTTTGACCGCCAAGTCGCCTTGCGCCGAATTAAACAATACCGAATATCTAAGATCAAGCATTTTTGTAAACAATTCGAGTAAATTAGGATTGGTCGCATTATCAAGCGATATCGAATTACCCGTGCAAGTACCAAGTTCCAACCAAATTACCGGCGGCCTTGCTACCTGACGTTGTTCTTGGGCTTGTATGACTAGCGGAAATAGCTTTTCAGCTAAGCTCAAAGTCAAGGTAGAAGACATGCACAATCTTAAAAAATCACGGCGTGTAAGCATGACTGCCCCCTCTAATCGCTAGAATTTCATTATCTAAAGTTCCCAGTAATGGATTTTCTAGTCTATTAGTAATAATTTTATTGAAAAATTGATCTTAACACGAGGGCTAAAAAAAAGATTGCCTACCCTCACTAACTGAGAGCGGCAATC
Organism: Veillonellaceae bacterium; assembly: GCA_012523975.1. Classification (NCBI taxonomy): domain Bacteria; kingdom Bacillati; phylum Bacillota; class Negativicutes; order Veillonellales; family Veillonellaceae; species Veillonellaceae bacterium. The sequence goes on along the minus strand of JAAYSF010000001.1, from coordinate 10,541 downwards.
TTTTTTCGTGATTTGAGCAAATCAATAAAAGCTTCCAACCGGGTTAATATCCCGGCTTCACCTGACTGCTCGTCATATACAAGCGACAATACCGGAATATTCCTGTCTTGACTCACTTTTGGCAAAATGTTCTTGGCAATTACTTCGGGCATACAAGTGAACGGATAGACCTGGATTACACCATCATATCCAGACTGGCTCATGTCGATAGTATGGCCGATACTTTTTAGCCCGTGACCGCCGACATAATGACCAAGATATGGTTTGGCTAAAGCAAATAGGTCTTCATATTTATCCAGATACTCCCGTTTTCTTAAAAGGTGGCCGCGGACATAGTCGCTAAGATACATTATTTTATGAACTTCAACACCCATATTTCCTAATAGCCGTTCAATATTTAAGTTGATAAACGGCTCTATTGTTACGTAAATTTCGCCAACCAGCCCGATTTTAAGCGGCTCGGCATCATAACACATATCACGTTCAATTTTGGAAAGGGTATCCTGCAAAACATTTGTAATCTGCGGAATATCCTGGGAATAGGCAATATCAGTAACAGCTCGCTGCCAAATTGCATCGGCTGAACCAGGAGTTTTCTGACGAGGCCTAAGTGCGGTTAGGCCTTTTTCAATACTATCAAGCGCGTTCATCTTAGCGCCGGCAAATTTAAAGGCATGATAAATTTCCCGAAGACTCTTTTTATAAGCCACCTTGCGCAAATGTTTTAAAACGTCGACAATATCAGGTTCAATTACAAGCATATCAAACTTATAGCCAAGCTGCTGTAAAATACCTTTTTGCACTTCGGCATAATAGCCGAGGCGGCAGGGACCGACTCCGCCGCAGGTGACAAGAGTATCGGCCCCTTGGTCAAGCGCTTCAATAAAATTGCCAAGTGTGACCTTAAACGGCAGACAAACTGTCTCCGGTGAATTTTTTACGCCTAATTCCATGGTTCGCTTAGTAATCGGCGGCGGTGTTAATACCGTTCGGCCTAGGCTGGTAAAGAGGGCTTCAAGCACTATGGCCATCGTTCCCATATGCGGGTAAGTAATCAGCACAGAGCCCACCTCCGTCTAAGCATATCGGTAAATGCCTCCAGTCTGGTTATAAAACCAGCCTCAGCCGTATGCTCGTCAACCGTCAGCAGCATATAGGGGATTCCTCGTGAATGAGCATGCTGGCCGACAAGCTCAGCCGTCAGTGCGTCAGGTCCGCATGAGAATGATGTGAGGAAAATAATGCCGTCAACCTTATTGTCGGGCTGCATATATGCCAGTGCAGCTCCGGCCATGTGGTGACTATACGACCAAAAAAGCTTTTTCCCAAGCACCTTGGCGGCTTGATCAGCTTTCTGACTGTCAACCATTTCAGGCGTTACAACATTAAACTGAAGCTTATGAAGTCTATTTATAACATCCATACTTAATTGCCTATCATGAATTATGTACGGGTGACCGATCAGCGCAACTTTTTTTTGCCCATTTTCAGCCGCCAGTTCCTTACGGTGCAGTTGTTTGGCCTTATGCCACGCATAAAAGCTAACCAGCGGCCCTTTACCAAACAGTATGCCAATATCATTAATTGCCTTATATAGATTGCGTTTTCTCTGCCTAAGATCAATATTGACATCGATTATAGGCGGCAAACCCGCCATATTCATTCGGAGAAGATCTGGCATACCGATAATTTTAGGACAGGTATACTGTCCCCGCGCAACACTTATCATCCGCGGAACAAACAGATAATCAACCTTTTCAGCCAGCTCTTGCACATGTCCAAAAGCAACCTTTACAGGCAAACACACTTCATCCAATTCACTGCCCGCATCCATTGTCTTACGGGTTGTATCACCCGATATAATTACTTGAGCGCCAAGCTCGCGCAAAAACTTCTCCCAGATTGCCCCATACTGATAAAACAACAAACAACGCGGTATTCCAACACGTATTGCCAATGTCCCATCCCCTTTACGAGACTGCTGTCGCTTTGCTGCTCCATTTGCCGCAGCGATCGCCCCACCGGGCGGCAACCTCACCATTAAGTTTTATTTCGATGACTTCGCACATGTTCGAACAGCCACCGCATTCAAAACTATGCGGCGTATAGGTAAAATCAACTACATCAAAGCCCCGGAAAGCTGTTATTGGCTTGGTCTGCAATTCTTCCCGCGCCAAAAGTGCCGCTCCCACTGCTCCCATAACACTATAATGAGGCGGAATTACAACTTCGCACCCCAGCGCTTCTTCAAAAGCCTGTTTCATCCCTTTATTAGCAGCAACACCGCCCTGAAACAGAACCGGCTGCTGAATCTGCTTACCTTTACCGACATTGCTCAAATAGTTCCGCACAAGTGCTTGGCATAAGCCTTTTAAAATATCGGAAATAGGATGGCCTGTCTGTTGTTTGTGGATCATATCCGACTCGGCAAAAACTGCGCATCGTCCGGCAATTCTGACAGGTGAGGTAGCAGTTAGGGCGATATTGCCAAATTCCTCAATCGGTATATTCAGGCGAGCGGCTTGTTGGTCGAGGAACGAGCCTGTCCCAGCAGCACATACCGTATTCATTGCAAAATCGGTTACGATACCGTCACGAATCAAAATTATTTTTGAGTCTTGACCACCTATCTCGATCACAGTCCGCACGTCAGGAATAATATGCATGGCGGCAACTGCATGAGCTGTTATTTCATTTTTGACACTATCAGCACCTACTATGACACCGGTTAGCTGACGGGCGCTGCCGGTTGTGCCAACCCCCTTGATATCCAGGTTCGGGTACTTGTCCCGTATCTGTCTAAGCCCTGTTTGCACTGCCACTATCGGCTGTCCCTGCGTCCTAATATATAAAGCGTCATTAACCTTACCACCATCATCAACAACAACAATATTAGTACTAACCGAGCCTACGTCTATACCTAGATAAAATCCCATAACACCCTCCCGAAATAATTTGGTATACTTTGTATTATTATACCATAATTTCCAGATTATATAAAAAGACATCTACCCTACAGTTTGCCCAAACCAACGGGATTATAACAATAAAAAAGAGCATCCCATCTGGAATGCTCCTAAAAGTTTATCTATTCAGCTTTACGGGCAGCGCCGCGGCCGCCGCGCTTGGATTCGGTATTGCGTTTCAGGTCAGATAAGCGCTCATCGCTGTCTTTCATAAACTTGCTTAACTTATCCTCGAAAGATAAAGTGTTTGACCTGCTCGGACGCCGGTTATCGTTGGAGTATGTTCTTCGGGGGCTTGGATTTGGACTTGGAGGTTGAAGCTGCTTAATAGACAAGCCAATTTTACCGCGCTCATCAACCGACAAAACTTTTACTTTAACTTTATCTTGCTCTTTTAGAAAATCCTTTACGTCGCGGACATACACATCAGCAACCTCTGAGATGTGAATAAGACCTACTTTTCCTCCAGGCAGTTCAACAAATGCACCGAAGTTTGTAATACCGGTCACTACTCCCTCAACCACACTGCCAACTTCAATGGACATACTAATCAAATTTCCTCCTTAAAAAACTATGTTTTGCAACCATATTATACTCTTGACCCTGAAAAGGTGTCAAGAAATACTGCCTGGAATTAATTTTTTGCAGCCGGTATATACGGAACTTCACCCGGTTTTACTAAACCCAGTTCTTCACGGGCGAGTTTCTCAATATAGGCAGGAGTATTAAGCTTATTGCGTTCCTCTATCAAAGAGGCATTTTCCTGAACAGCCTGTTCCAACCTCTGCCGGGCAGCCTTATTTTCGGATTCGATAGCACTAAGCTGGTTTTGCTGGCCAACAAAAAGATATATAAAATAGCCAAAAATAAAAATTGCAGCCAGCCGGAACCATTTTATGCGAACTTTGCGGCGACGCGCCATAGAACCACCACCATCCGAGTATGTTACGGCAATATCTATTCGCCGGCTACCGCAGTATTTCCTCTTTCTTGTAAAAAATTTACTTATTATTCAGGAGGGATATTCTCATCAGGTGGTTTTTTAAAATGATCTTTACACCAAGCTGCTGTCCGTCTTTTTACAATTCTGAACGGCCGCAGCAGCCACCCTAGCACCCACGCCAGAGGTCTGAAGATAATAAGCTGTAAAAACCGTTTGGTCCAGACAATAGCAAAATGAATTGCCCGAAAAACTTGGAGTAATAATGCCTGGGCCAGCTTGCTAAGCAGCTTAAAATATAAAACCGCCCCGCTAAGCAGCCCGATAAACACATAAGCCCGCAATTCACCCCAATTGCTCATAAGAAGAACGCCAAAAGTTATTGCTGTTGCTATCAGCCAGAAGAGCAAGTCGGTAATATAAGTAACAGCTCGACGGGGCCGCACTAAATTATGAGTCACCCGATAAAAATCAAAGAACAGGCCAATTATAGCTCCAGTTGCCAAAGTTATAGCAAAAGTCGCAATCTGCTGATTGCTCTCCATCTCCTATCACCTCACTTCCAAGCCTATCGCCAGCGCCATGAGTGGTATTTTTTCAACAACCGCAAAATGGTCAAGCCAATTAATATGGCTGTCAGTACGCATAACCAACCCACATTGGTGCGAACTTCCTTCCAGTAATCGGATTTTAGGCTGTAGGCTGGCAGCGGCTTATTCTGCGCTTTATACCAGTAGGTGATAATCCGGTCGATATAATCGTTAGTTTCTTTAAACGGCGGAACGCCGTTATAGCGGTTAACCTCTCCTGGACCGGCGTTATAGGCGGCTAAGGCCCGCACCATATCGCCATTGTAGGTTTTGTATAATTGCCCCAAATAAGCGGTGCCAATACGAATATTTAATTCGGGATTAAAGTAACACTCGCGGGTACATTCCCCGGGATGCCGGCCGACACAAGCCTTAATTTCATTGTTAACTTGCTGCCAAGTAGACGGAATAACCTGCATCAGCCCATGCGCTCCTGCGCTTGATACCGCCCGTGGCTGAAAAGAACTTTCGGCTTGAATAACGGCAGCCACCACCTGACCGCTTATTCTCTCGGCGCGGGAATAGCGATTGATGAGATCGGCATATGGCAGAAGGCCATTAGATTCATGATACTCTTTTACCCCGCCGTTAAACCGCTCCCTCAGCAGCTTGCGATAACTGTCAGCCATAAAATCGGCAACTCCGTAAATGGCTAGTTCTAGGACAAAGATTACCAACAACGCATACCAGACTGTAAGCAGTTTATGCCGCAAGATTGCGCTCATTCCTCATTTTAGCAAGCGACCGAGCAGCCCTTTTTTAGTCTGAGCCGACTCATCATAAACAAGCGCCCTAATATTTCCCTCTATGATGATATTGCCTTTGTCTAAGCTGAGTTGTTTAATGTTGAGACCATCACCTTTAACAGCGAGTACACCCTGCTCTGTCTCCATTAATATTTCCTTTTCATCATAGCTCCCCAGATTAATGACACCATCAATGGTCAGTTCTTCCCGCTCTAGCAAGGTAAGCTGATGCTGCCAGTTCGGCGTTTTATCTATTGGCATTATACTCCCTCCCGCCATACATTTACTAGTGATTTATATGATACCAACTGGGAAAATAGTACAAATAGCCAATTTGGATATACTAAAAACTGGCGTATCTAAGCTAGTAATGGAGGGATTACATGTCTTACGATAATCTTTATTACTTCTGGCAAAAAGCAGCTTTTTTTATTAGTCATACTATCAACATTTGGCAGCTCATGGTCTTGTTAGGCACGGCGGTCGTTTGCTGGTTCTTGGCTGCCGAATTCAATAAAAAGAATGCCCGGGCCCGCGAGGCCAAACTGTCTCGTCTGACAGCCGCTGCTTACACCTCTATCGCCCTAGTGCTTTGGCTGTTTTCCTTCATCTTTAAGTAGTACTACTACTTATGCTCTCCAATATTGCGGATCGAAACACTTGCCGAAACAATAAGCGGAACTGTCGGGAAAATATCTTCCCACCGACCTTCGACCCGCTTCCAAGCCTTTGGGTCTTCAGTTTTTAACCTAGGACCTAATTTATTAAAATCAGACCCCATTTTTTGACTGGTCTCGTGGCTGTATAGTACCAACCGCTTTATTTCTTTGGCAAAAGCCACCTCAGCTTCACGCAGATATTTCGGATTGTCCGTATCATGCTGGCAGCCACAAGTTACCTCAGCCAAATTGCCGCGAACAAAGGTATCTAGCGTAAAGTAAACATTATCTCCCTCGGGGAAACATTTTAATCTCGTATCATGATTAAAGATTTCAAAAGACAATGTCTGACCGGGATGTTCCTTGCATTCCACATCAATAATACCCGATCTTAAGGTACCGTTTATAAATCTGGTACCAAATATCACTCTTTCGTCAACAAACCCAACAAGCTTATCCTTTTTGAAAGCCGCACCCCCGCCAACTTTTACCAGCTTACCTGCCTTTACTATCCGGGGAAGAACGAAATCATGCCGGTTATCAAGATCCTGTGACAAATAACCTAAATCGGTGCGCGCCCCTGGAATATGCGGATTGCGCGAATGAAAGCGTAGTGTATTGCTTAAATATAGGCCGCCCGGCTCATTGGTTGGCGTCTTTAACTCTAGTATTTCCCTGGCTTCCCCCGGTGTAATCAACACCCTGGTCCGCCAGCGCATTTCGGGGTCACGCCGAAAGAAGTCGGTAAGGGGGGCAATACCGGCTTTCTTTACCGCCGCCTCACTGATAACTATAGTATGAATATGCTCCCAATACAGACCTTTACTGGACTGCCCAAGCGTATCCCTGACCATTTCAAACAGCGAATCGCCGGTATTAGATAGGACAAAAGTTCGCGACGCATCGCTCCCGCCCCCGCCGCCGGATCTACCACCGCCCCCGCCTGTCAGCTTAAGCACCTGGATGCTCAGTCGGTACTTCTTACTGCCATGTGTCTGGACAAAGGTCTCAGCTTTACGCGTTTTGTCATCACCCTGTCCCCCCCCTGCATCGGCTACATCAATAGCTGCGGCCAATACAAAGTTTCTCTCCTGAAGTTCTCTAGCGTCCCAGCAGCCGGTTATAAGCAGGCTGATACCTAGTATTATTGCTACTAACAGAACTTGTCTAACCTTGTTTGGTGGCACTGTTTACACCCCGCTTTTGGCGCCAAGCTAAAATAAGGCTTATGGGAATGACTAAAAAAGAGAACCCTAAGCCAATCAAAGTCGAGATTTTATTTATCATATTGATAGCCGTTTGCCCCTGAATTAGAGCCGATATCCCAAACAGCAGTGGCGTCAGCAGTAAAACCATCGGCCGATGATCAGCATAACGGTAGTGCTTGGTAAAAGTTAGCGCGCCCCCGTAAAGCAGCATTACCAAAGTGTCAAAGACTATTGGAATCCATGCTAGTATCAGATAGTTCTCAAGCCGCTCAATAAATGTTCCCGGCAGTTCTACTGCCCGCATAGTGATTATGGGCGGGTATGGAGTGTTTGCCGCGCTTTGAACCGTCATAACACCAATTATGCTTACAAACAAAAATTCAAATATTATTAGCAAAATTAGATAAGCCACGGTTACACTTTTACCTAGATTAGTTGTACCACGATAAACCAGCGGCAGCAGCAGCAAAATCACTTCATAGCCTGAAAACATTGCCCATATCTCCGGGGTTTCTTTTATAATTACCATAAAATTATCAGGAATAAACGGCATAAGGTTTTCAATGCGAAGATTTAGGATGGTAGTACTCCACATAAGTAACCACACTGTTACGAAAAGAATCAATGTTATCTGGGTAACCCTGAGAATTGTACCAAATTCTTGGAGCGCACAGTAAACAGTCAACGCAAAGATGGCCAAGGCAACAACGGCATACGGTGTCCGGTCAAACATAAACAGGGTAATTACATTGGTGAAGCCGTGGAAAATTACACTGAACTCTAGCAGAAATAATGCTACATACCACCATAAGATGATTCCGCCAAGTACCTTTCCCCACAGCCGGGGCATATACTCAACAAGCGTTTCACCGGGATACTGTTTGCCGAGTTTAAGCATCATAATCGTAACGCCCCAGAAGATTACTACCCCGATTGCTATCAGTAAAAACGTACCGTTTTCTGTTCGTTCAATTATCTTTTGCGGCGAGAGCACTGATTGGCCACCAAAGATGGTAGCGATAAGTAACGCTGTCAGTTGAGCCGGTATTATCTTATCTTTTACTTCAAGATTAGGCACTATTATCACCGGACCTCTGTTTGTCCTGAGCGCCATACTGCTCCGGCCGGGAATCGAGTTTTCTGAGCGGCAGACGTATGATCATATCTTTCCAGTCGGAAAGCAGCGATATATCTAAGATTGCCCCAAGATACGATTCCCCGAAACTCCTAAGTGAGCACATATGGACTGTTACGGCCAGATAGCCCAGCATAACACCGTACAGCCCGAGAATCGATGCCAGAAACAGCATTGGTACGCGCAGAAATCTAAGCGCCATGGCATACCCATAGTTAGGCATGGTAAATGAAGCCATAGCGGTAGTTGCCACAACGACAACCAGCAAAGGATTGACCAGCCCGGCCTCTACAACAGTAGTCCCAATGACCAAAGCGCCTATAACCCCAGCTGCCCCGGCAATTTTCTTAGGCAGCCTGATAACTGCCTCCTGAAATATCTCCAACAGCGCTTCCATTAAAACGGCTTCCAGAAACGATGGGAAAGGCGTCCGAGAGCGAAGTTCGGCAATCGAAATGGCCAAGGTTGTCGGTAACATTCCAGGATGGAAAGCAACGATTGAAATGTAGATAGCCGGCAAATATATCGCCAGGAAGCCGGCAATGTGGCGGGTCAGCGTAATCAGACTGGCAACGACGGCTGGGCTGGTATAGTCTTCCGGGGTCTGCATAATTGCATTATAGGTGCAGGGAACAATAAGTCCAATCGGTGAATTATCAACGATTATCGCAAGCCGGCCCTCATAAATGGCAGAAACTATTTTATCAGGACGTTCGGTAGATTGAACCTGGGGAAACGGCGACCAGGGGTGGTCAACAATTAAATCTTCAATTTTATAAGAGGATAAAATAATATCTGGCTTTATCCGCCTGAGCCGAGCTTTGACTTCTTCAAGCAGGCCAGGCTTAATCAGGTTGCCTACATAAACGAGCGCGACAGCTGTTCTTGACCGTTCTCCGAGCCTAAGCATATGAACCTTGAGATTAGCATCATTAGTCCAACGCCGTATCAGCGCAATATTATCCTGCAGCGTCTCATTAAAACCTTCATGCGGCCCTCTGATTACTTCTTCGGCAAGCGGTTCGCTAACGCTGCGCTTGGGAAATTTTTCAGTACCAACCACAAAAACTTCGGCCATACCATCAATAAACAAGAGGCCGCGGCCACTAATAGCAGCTTCAATAGCTTCGCTTGGTTTTGATACCAGTGATAGTGAAGCCGCTGTAAGCGTTTTCTCGATAAGTTGACGTGGATTGGCCTGTACCTGACTATCATTTTTGGGTGACATCAAGGTCTCTAGTACATTTTTTTCCAAGAGTGTAATATCGGTCATACCGAAACAATATACTAACATACCTTTACGATCAGCTGCTTTGAAGCGGCGGAAGATAAAATCATCGCAGTCTCGCAAAACTACTTTCAGTAATTTTTCATTCTCTTCCAGACTTGACGTAAATACAAAAGGCTGCTGATCGGCTGCCGCTACTTTACGAAGGTCGGCAACTATTGTCGACATATCCTCGGCAAGTTCCGCTCCTTTTGAGGTAAGCTTACGGAGGGCGGCAAGATTACTACTAAGCTGGCTGAATGATTCTTCTGGATGAGCATCTGACAATTTCTTGAAACTGCGGCCAGTTTTTCCCATAGTGCCACCCCCCCTTTTCGCATAATGTATTTTCTGCTAAAAATCGCAAAATTATGCTAAAAGCGGACGCTTCGATCAGCGTCCGCTTGTCCTTTTACTGCCAGCGTTTTTCAATTTTCACATCTTTAAAGTAGTGGGCAACAATGTCCTCCGGCTTTTTACCTTCGGTTGCCATCTTATTTGCGCCCCATTGCGACATACCTACACCATGACCATAGCCTTTGCCGGTAAAGGCTACCGTTTCACCCTTAACCTCAACTTTATCGAGCAGCAGTGATTTGAGTTCGGTGCTGCCTAAGCCAAGTCGCATTTCGGGAGCCGATACCGATATATCGCCATTAATAACAAAGGTTGTGGCGCGGCCCGATGGGCCTTTATTGCCAATGGCGAAACTTTCAACGCTGCCGACCTTCTGACCTAGTTTAGCCAATGCGTCCATTATCTCGGATTTGGTAAAAGTCACTGTCCATTTTTTAACGTCAGCAGGAGCGAGATCGTCAGGTGATTCAACCGATTTAATATAAGGAGGCTCATTTTTTTGATAATCCAAACCCTCCTTAGCCGTGGCGGTAATACCGCCGGCGCTAGCATGGAACCAGGAATTGATAGCCTTGCCTTGATAAGTAGCAATCTCGCCGCGGGTCATCTCAACGGCTCGTTTTACATTTTCGGTGATTGCTTTATCATTATAAGCCTGAAATTCTTTAATATC